>JAOZQY010000293.1 GCA_029931975.1 Bacteroidales bacterium
TACCCGACAGGGGATTGTTGATTTCATGGGCCACAGATGAGGAGAGTTTGCCAAGAGAAGCAATACGCTCGACATGGATCAGTTCGTTCTGTGCTTCGGAGAGTTCCTCGCTTTTCTTTTGCACCTTATATTCCAGCTGCTGGGACCAGTTTTGCAGTTCGTTGGTGGCTGCATCCATTTTATCCAGCATATTATTAAAGGCCATTGATACCTTCCGCATATCATCCAGCAGATTGGGTTCAATATCCAGGCGAATACTGGTATCGCCCGAGGACACTGCCTCGCTGGCCTGAATAATTGAATTAAGCGGATCCTTGATTCTCTTGCTGGTAAAGACCACCAGGAAAGTAACCAGCACGGCAATAATCAACAGCGCAAGCAGCATAAAATCGGTGGAGGACTTTACGGAAAAGGCGTCCAGGTCATCCAGGGGCATGGTAACCAGCAAAGAACCAAGCACCCTGTCTTCTGCAGCATGAGCGTGACAGTCGGCTGTATAACAGGAGGGTTCATTCAGAATGGGCTGTCTGATCACCAGGTGCCTGATCCCCTCCACTTGTTGGTGGATCCCACATTCCGGAACATCTCCCACCACCAGGTAGGATTTCTCCGTACTGGAGAAGCGCTCGGTCATATCGGGATGACAGGAAATGCAGTTGGGATTACAATGACAATAGTCCTCCCGGTGAACCGATGAGTAGGCAGGCAAATTCTGGTCATCATAGAGGTTTACCTCATCGATGCCCGACATGGTACTGATTATATCCATGGTCCGCTGTAGCATGGCCTTGTCATTCTCAAGCATGGAATAGTAGAGCGAACCTTCAATAATGGAGCTGATATTGTCCCCGTTCTGAGAGATGGTCCGATTGTAGAAATCCATGTAGACCGACCTGAATATCAGATTGAATAACACAAAAACAATGATCAGCGATCCGGTAATAATGAAAACTACCCGGCCGTATATGGACGATCTGAAACGAATAAAATTCCGAACCACCCTCCTGCTATTTTTCTTTTGAAACCTACTGTTCACCAGAATGTTATATGAAAAGCTCCCCGGTGATTGGACCGGGAAACTTTGAAATTACTAAAAAGGAAAGTATTCTCCCGCTTAGATGGCAAGAAACTTCTCCTGGAACCCTTTCCAGGCCACCTGATCCATCTCGCTGAGCGGGTGACCTGTCAGCTCACCGCCTTCCTGTAGTACCACCTCTGCCCCGCTTAATTCAGCAGCAGATTGGGCTAGGTAATCCCTGAAGCGTTCCAGCTCCTTCCCGGTCCATTCAGAGGCCTCCTCCGCCATCATAGCATCACCGGTTTCCTCGTGCCATTTTTCCGGCCTGATACGATAAAGCCATGAGCTATAGGGATCCTTACTGATGGCCTCTGAATTATCCTCCAGGGAGCTATGTACACGATCAATCTCACCCGAAATGGGAGATGTGATAACCAGTTCTTTCCCCTCCTGGGTGATCCTTGCAATGGCTTCGCCTCTTTTTACCTTCTCCTGTCGATCTTTCAGGTAGTTCAATTCAACTCCCCCGGTAAGATGAAGCAGCAGGTCATCCATACCCACACTGGCTACTCCCGTTTTTTCAAGGTGACTCCAGGTATGATTCCGGTTAAACAACAATCCCTGGGGTATCCTCAGTGCCTGTAAATTGATGGCACGGATTGCGTCATTCATAAGCTCCTTCATCTTCACAGGCCTGTTAAGCATGTACCAGAAAGGAATAAGCAACATGAAGAAGAAAATCACTATGATATATTCAATGCCCTTGGTATCGAAAATATCTGAATAAACATATTGTTCCATGTATGATTGTTTATTGGTTAATCGTTATTGGTTAATGGTTAATGGTCGTCTTCGGGAACCCATGATGGAGATTCCCTCAGTACAGGAAGGCGCCTTACCAGCCAGCGGAAGACCCATATCTCTATGGAAAGCACCGCCAGGGTCACAACAATTTCCTGCCAGGAGGGTACATAGTGCATTGGAGCATCCCATTTGAATGCAATCACTGTCACATTCAGCCGGTTAATAATAATACCTATCATAGTCACCAGTGAAGAAATCTTCACCAGCGTAATATTGCGATCGCGGTAAGAAAGAAAATAGAGGATCATGGGGATAATCACAAAGCCTATCATCTCCACCAGGTACCAGGCTCCCATCCGTGAATTCAGGTACATCCAGTGTTTTCCATGGACAAATACTACAATGTGCAGGAAGAAGTAAATCATCAGGGTGAAGGCACATATCTTGGAGAGCCCATGAATAATCCCGTCATGCGCTTTATGATTCTTTTCGCTGATCTGATCGGAAAAGACGTGCTGAGG
>JAOZQY010000114.1 GCA_029931975.1 Bacteroidales bacterium
CCGCTTCCGTGAGCAAGTGTAAGCTGCTTATTAAATGTCAAGAAATCAAATTGCTTTTCAAATTGCTTTTCAAATTGCTGTCGGTATCTTTGTTCTTTGTGTTTACCGTACCTTGCTAATTGCAAAAAGTTGATACGGCCACGAATTGATAAGAACAGGATGAAGGTTTCAATCAAGAAATCTTTCCTCCACAGGTTAATATCGGGTAATTTGTCTAGCATGCTGATAATAAGGCTTTTGTAGGTTTTATGCTCTCTGGTAGTCATAACTTGAGATAGATTGTGGTTAATCTATTAAGTTGCTGATTATCAGAGGCTTGACCAAATTTTACAGCACTTATTTTATTGAATATCAGACATTTATGTCAAAGTTTAACGAACCATTGCAATTATAAACTGCTTATTAAATAATAGAATACATGATTTATGGAATAAACAAATTATTCAAACTGCTCATTTTTTCAGCCCTGATTATTTTTGTTGCATCCTGCAATACAGTGGAGGAAAAACAAGCACCCAATTTGCTCTTTGTGTTTTCAGATCAGCAGACCTTCGATATGTTGAGGTGTTATGGCAATGACCAGATTATCTCACCCAATATCGACCAACTGGCAAAGGAGGGACTGCTATTTACCCATTGCATTTCTAATTCCCCCACCTGTACCCCTTATAGAGGGATGCTGATGAGTGGCAAGTATGCTCTGCATAATGGTTGTTTTACAAACGACCGGCCCCTGATTCCAGGGCATGGAAAGAAGTTTGCGGAGGTATTATGGGATGCCGGCTACAGTACTGCCTATGTAGGTAAATGGCACCTGCAGGGGGGAGACAGGGACAGGCCTATCGAGGAAGGTCCCATGCGTTATGGTTTTGATGAGCTTTTTTACAGTAACAATTGTCATGTGGATTTCAGACCGGGTAAGTGTTTTTACTGGAACGAGGAAGGGGAGAAGGTCTACTTTGATGAATGGGAGGTCTATGGACAGACCCGGCAGGCCCTGGAGTATCTGGATGGACGCCGGGATCAGGAAAATCCCTTTGCCCTTTTTGTTTCCTGGCATCCACCACATGACTGGGGAAAGATTAAAGGAGAGGACGGGAAGATGCACTATCGCTATGGGACCCTGGACGAACTGATGGACTATTACAATCGGGATAGTATAAGGGTTCGTCCGGGTATGGAAAACACCCCAGACCTGAGGCAAATGTATCATGGACAGATGTCCATGATTACCGGCGTTGATATTGCTTTTGGCTGGTTGATGGATAAGTTGGAGGAGATAGGTGCAGATAAAAATACCCTGGTGGTCTTTACTTCCGACCACGGGGACATGCTGGAGTTTGCCGGAGCCACGTTTCCGAAGCAGTACCCGCATGATTATTCTCTGCGGGTCCCCTATATCATGCGATGGCCGGGGACCATACCTGCTAATCAGAAGACAGGTCTGCTCTTCAGTGCCCTGGATATTATGCCCACCATTCTGGGATTAATGAATATGGATATTCCGGAAGGGGTTCATGGGAAGGATCTTTCTGAGCCCATATTAACGGGCGATGAGGATGCCGTGGATTTCGTGCCCATCTGGTCCTTTTATAAGCATAGTTTCAAGGGGGTGATTACCAAGGACTGGACGTATTCAGCTACCAAACCGGAACAGAGCTCTCCACTTCATTCCGTATTGTTCGATCGGAATAAGGATCCCTATCAATTGGAAAACCTGTTTGAATCAGTTGCGCATCAGGTCCTCCGGGATTCTCTCTGGGAAATAACGGCCTCATGGATGAAAGAGTTTGAGGATGAGTTCTATACTTCGGAGGACCTGAAGGTGTGGTCGAATGAGGATTGGGATGAAAACAGAACCCGCTTACCCATTGAGGTTTTGAAATCAATTCATTAAACGCCATTGAGTATAAGCGAAAAAGTTAATAATTTTAGACTATATGAAAACACTCCATTCTATTCCAGTAATTTCTTTCCTTCTTGGGATGACCCTGTCCCTTTCCGCGCAGAAGCTACCGGAACCTCTTATGGAAATACCACTTTATAAGGGAGTGGCCCCGGGATCAGAGAATTGGGACTGGGAAGAGATTTTTGTTACGGTATCGGGAATGCCCATGGTACAGAATGTGGTAAAACCCGTTCTCCTGTATTACCCTCCGGATCCTGATAAGGCTGTTGGAACTGCTATGATTGTGGCTCCCGGTGGGGGATTCGTAAATCTAATGATGAGTTATGAAGGGGTAGATATTGCCAAACGGTTGAATGAGATGGGGGTGCATGCCTTCGTCTTGAAATACAGGCTTTTTCATCAAACAGACCGCAGCAGGCAAAGCGGGCAGAACATCCGTGAGCTGGCTGGAGCCGATGGACGACAGGCTGTGCGCCTGGTGAGGGAGCATGCATCGGAATTCGGAATAAAAGCGGATCGTATTGGCATCATGGGCTTCTCTGCCGGGGGACATGTGACATTGGCTGCAGTCATGGGGCCTGTAGATACCAGACCCGATTTTGCAGCTCCCATATATGCAGCTACAGGTTCTGATTGGGGTCAGCCTGTGCTTGTTCCAGATGACGCTCCTCCACTTTTTATTGCTACAGCTGCGGATGACCAGATTATCCCCTGGGAATGTTCCATGAAGCTTTTTACTTCATGGCGGGATGCGGGCTTTCCGGCTGAATTGCATATATTTCAACAGGGAGCTCATGGTTTTGTAAAAAAGGGGGGTGGATCTGATCATTTCATGGACCGCCTTGAGGAATGGATGGATGTGAATGGATGGTTGCAATAAGAATCATGGACATTAAATGGCATATTGGTGGTGGCCAGGAAGTGCTTTTACAAAAGGCCCACTTCATTTAATCCCATTTCGAAATACCGAAATTAATACCAAAAAACAATGAGGAAGTTGACTCTGAAGAACATCTTGAAATTGATTTTATTGTTTTTGGTCAACCCGCTAATGGGAGAAGATACCATAACCCGAATCGATACACATATTCATCTGTACGATACCCGAAGGGAGGGAAGCAGTACCTTCCTTGATCCTTTGATACACGAAAAGATATACTTTCCCCATTTTGCTGAGACTTTTGTGGATACGGCCGGACCGGCTGGAATTGACTATGCTGTGGTGGTGGAGGCCAGCCAGAGGCGAGAGGATAATTTCTGGTTGATGGAGCATGTGGATACTTCCGCCGCATTGGTGGCCTTTGTAGCTAACCTGGATCCGCGCGACCCATATTATATTTCCGACCTGGATTCACTCTCTACTTACGAAAAATTCAGGGGGATACGAATCCGGCCATCCACCTCCATCAACATTGCCGATGCCAGTGTGATGGCAGCATTTGCCCATCTGGCAAGGAAGAACCTGGTTCTGGAACTCGGTGGAAATGGTGTGGACCCTGCAACAATTACGGCCATTGCCAGGCGTTTTCCCAACATGCACATCATCATGAATCACCTGGCCGGTATAAGCCTGCAGGGAGGCCAGGTGTCTCCGGCTAATTATGCAGACAGACTGGCTGAGTTTGCCAGGGAACCCAATGTATTCTGTAAGATTTCGGCACTCTATACCCTGATTAACCAGGATCCGGCACCCACCTCGCCCGATGCCTATAAGCCGCTGATCGATCCGGTCATCGATGCTTTTGGCCCCGATCGGGTAATATTTGGTTCAAACTGGACTCTCTCCGATATGCATGGATCCTATTCGGATATGATAAGCATGCTTGATCTTTACCTTGAAGGGCGGGATGAACTGGGGCCCGAACAGTTCTACTATGAGAATATCAACAGGGCCTATGGAATTAACCAGGAGGAATCGGTCTATTCCGGGACTGGCAATGGCCTGTTCCGGAGTTTCTGGAACGGAGCGGCAGGGGGAAGAGGCTGGTTTGAGGATTCCATTTGCGGGGAGATCGTGCAGGAAGTGGATGACTACTGGCCGGAAGGTTCACCCGCATGTGAGCTGAATAGTATTTTTTGGAATGCCAGGTGGACAGGTACGATTGAAGCCATGTATTCCGAAACCTATACCTTTTACCTGACAGTAAATGATTATACACAGATGTGGATCAATGGACAGCTGGTAATTGATGCCTGGGCAGGTGCCTATACGCATTCAACCCTGACTGCGGAAGTGGATATGCTTGCCGGGGAACAGGTAAGCATACAGATAGATTTTGCCAACCTGTTCATGGATGGGTCCGGAAGGGTAATTTATGAGCAGCACGTTCCTGAGCAGCGGATTGAAATTGATACTACCGGTTGGGAACAGGGACTCTACTTCGTTCAAAGTATCAGCGAGAGTGGGGTAGTAACAGATCAATTGATGATTTTATAAGCATTCAAATATGAAACTTAGGCTGTTTTCCCCTTTATTAATTCTCGGAGCTGTATGCATTAATTCAGGATGCAGTAAGAAGAAAAGCCCGGAACAACCAAATCTTATTGTGTTCCTGGTGGATGATATGGGGGTAATGGATAGCTCGGTCCCCTTCCTGACAGATGCATCCGGGCATGCGGAAAGGAATCCTCTGAATGATTTTTTCCGCACTCCTCATATGGAAGATCTTGCCTCGCGGGGCATCAGGTTTTCCAGTTTTTATGCCATGAGTGTCTGTTCGCCCACCCGGATTTCCATTATGACCGGGAAAAATCCTGCACGCCATCACACCACCACCTGGATTGCGCCCTTCAGTAACAATCGCGGGGATTTTGGTCCACCAGAATGGAACTGGGAGGGGATCCCTGAAAACGAAACTACACTGGCCGGAATTTTGGCTGAAGTAGGATACAGGACCATCCATGTGGGTAAGGCCCATTTCGGCCCCAAGGGGGTTCCGGGTGCCGATCCGCAGAAGATAGGCTTTGATGTGAATATTGCCGGTAACTATATCGGGCATCCCGGCAGCTATTATGGAAAGGATAACTTCACGAATCGTTCGGACAATCCCATGCATCTGAGGGCTGTACCCGGACTGGAGGCGTATCACGGACAGGATATCAATCTGACGGATGCGCTGACCCTCGAAGCCATTAAAGAACTGGATAAGGCCGTGGATGCAGGCCAGCCCTTTTTTCTCAACCTGGCTCACTATGCAGTCCATGCACCTTTTATGCCTCACATGGAATTTATTTCAAATTATGATGAAAGCGGGAAGCAGGAGTCTGTCCGGAGTTTTGCATCCATGATCGAATCCATAGATAGCTCGCTGGGTAAGGTCCTGGCCCACCTGGATGAGAAAGGGATTGCTGAAAATACCCTTGTGTTTTTTCTGGGCGATAATGGAACCGATATGCCCGGAAGTCCCCAGGATTCTATCGGATGCGCCGAACCCCTGAGGGGTAAGAAAGGAACCAGATGGGAAGGAGGGATCCGGGTTCCCTTCATTGCAGCATGGGCAAGACAGGATCCATCCCGGGACTGTCAGGCCCGCTTTCCCATCCTTGAAGGAGCCATTGAAACAGATATGGGGAATGTATGTGATATTTATCCAACCCTTTTACAGGCAGCAGGATTACAGGGGGAAGCAGCAGATGGGATCAGTCTGGCACCCTACCTGGAAGGGAAAGAGGGCACCCATCGTCCACAGGAATTCCTAATGCACTTTCCACATCAGCACCGGAACTCATATTTTACCCTGTTCATCAGGAATAAATGGAAGGTGATTTATCACTATCTGGATCAGGAATATGAACTCTATGATTTGGATAGTGATCCGACAGAATCAGAAAACCTGGCTACTTCAAATCCCGAACGGCTCAGATTAATGGCAGCTGCAATGATGGAAGCCCTCGAAGCAGGTGGAGCACTATATCCGGTAAAGAATGGAGTCGAACTAGTACCTGCTTTACCCTAAAGCTTTAATCATGTAACGAAGAGATTTAGATTCGAATATTTTTATTAAACAAACAAAATGCAAAACACTAAAACAGCTTTACACAGGCCTTATTGCAGGATACTAATGATATCCGTTTTCGTAACATTGATCCTGACAGGATGCGGTAAGCAGGAACCCGCAAGCATTGATCTCAGGGTGGATTTTTTGACAAACCTGGGAAATGAGCCTTTCTTTTCATGGAAGACAGATAAAGATGCCACAGGAAAGTCCCAAACCGCTTTCCAGATTCTGGTCGCATCTGATCCTTCTGAAATAGAGAAGGGATCTGCAGATATATGGGATTCGGGTAAATCCTCAGGAGCCTTAGCATTCCAGGTTTCCTACGGAGGACCTAAGCTGGAATCGGGTAAGAAATATTATACTGTTGTGAGGAGCTGGGACCAGTTGGGTGAGGCAGGAGGATGGAGTCCGGTTCAATCTTTTGTGGTTCCGCTTACCTACCCGGCCGACTGGAAAGCACAATGGATAACTTATGCCTATGTGGAGGGTGCTCCCTTGCCCTTATTCCGGAAGAGTTTCCAGCTGAAGGATACTGAAAACATAAAGTATGCGCGCTTCTACATAGCCGCGCCAGGCTTTTACGAAGCATCGGTGAACGGACAGAAAATAGGAGAGAATGTTCTGGATCCCGGGCAGACCAACTATGAAGATTATACCTATTATACGGCCTATGATATTAATCCGGAGGATCTTAAGGAAGAGAATGCCCTGGGTGTAATGCTGGGCAACGGCTGGTACAATCAGAACGTGGTATGGAAAGGGCAGGCAGAATATTCTCAGATGGTCTATGGTCAGCCTGTTTTTATTGCCCAGCTGGTCGTCCACAGGAAAGATGGGGAGATAGAAATTATCGGATCGGACGATAGCTGGAGGTGGAGCAATGGCCCAATTACCTACTCCAATATATATGGAGGGGAGCATTATGATGCACGATTAGAAGAAGATGACTGGAACACTCCGGACTTTAATGACGGGGAGTGGAATATTCCGGAAAGTCCGGATGTACACCCGACCAGGCTTTTTGAACAGTTTGCAGAGCCTATCAAAGTGATGGGTGAAATAGAAGCAAAAGAGATTATTGCCCATGTTGATGGGAGCTATATTTTTGACTTTGGACAGAATATGGCAGGATGGATGGAACTGTCCATTGAAGGGGAGAGAGGTCAGGAGATTTCAATTCAGTGTACAGAGGTACTGGATGAGGAAGGAAACCTGGATCCACGAACCACTGGAGTCAGAGCCACTACTGTGATTCAGACCCAGAAGTATATCTGCAGTGGAGAAGGGGTGGAAATCTGGAGGCCACGCTTTACTTATTTTGGATTTAGATTTGCCCAGGTGAAGGGCTTAAAAAAGACCCCGGAAAAATGCCTGTTGACCGGACAGGTCCTATACTCCTCGGTGAAGGATGTGGGTGCATTTTCCTGCTCAGAGGAGAATATTAACAGGCTTCATGAATTGTCCCGGTGGACCATTATAGGAAATATCCACAGCATTCCAACCGATTGTCCCCACCGGGAGAAGTGTGGCTGGACCGGCGATGCACATGCCATGATTCAGCCCATGATATACAATTTTGATGCACAGCGTTTTTTTGAAAAATACATGTTTGATATGCGCTCATCGGCCAGGGAAGAGAAGGAGGAACTTTATTTTGGCAAGAGTTTTAATGACCGGAGTATGGTTATGAAACCAGCAGGTGTTCCTACCATGATTGTACCGGGTAAAAGAACCAGTGGCTGTGCCACGCCTGATTGGGGAACTGCAATGGTCCAGATTCCCTGGTATCTATATCTCTATTATGGCGACCGGGTGCTCCTGGAGGACTTTTATTCTGACATGAGAGTCTGGGTGGAATACGTTGAAGGGATGAAAGAGGACGGGATTATTCCGCACGGATTGGGTGACTGGTGCCCGCCGGGAGGAAATAAGAATATTGACTGCCCGGTACCATTCAGCTCTTCTGCTTTTCATATCCTGGATGTCACCATCATGGAGAAGGTGGCCGGATTGTTGGGTAAGGGCAAGGATGAGTTCTACTATGCCGGTTTGCTGCAGCAGTTGAAAGCTGATTTTAACCGTCATTTCTTCGATTCCGAAACTCGTAGCTATGGAAGTAGTCAGACTGCCAATATTATGGCCCTGGATATGCAGATTGTTCCCAAAGGTAGGGAAAGAGCAGTATGCATGGAGGTTCTCAAAAACATCCGGGAGGAGCATGACGGCTTTCTGAATACAGGAATCTTTGGACTGGCCCGGGTATTTAAAGTGCTGTCGGAAAATGGATACGAAAATGAAGTGTATCGCCTGCTTACCAGGACTGAGGACAATAGTTTTGCCAATATGTGGGACAGTTTCGATGTAACGACACTCTGGGAAACACTTCCCACAAATGTTGAGTCGGGGAGTACTTATTCAGGTTCCATGAGCCATCCCATGCAGGCCGGGTTTGATTCCTGGTTCTTTTCTGGCATAGCCGGGATAATACCCCTGGAGGATGGACCTGGATTTCGTCATATTGAGTTCAGACCATATCTGACAGATCAAATGGAATGGGCCTCGGCTAGTTACGAAGCGAAGTCCGGTACCATTATAAGCAATTGGAAACGGGATGAAGGTGGATTAAGCTGGAAAATCCGGATACCTGCTAATTCTGTAGGTGATATTCATGTACCCACCTATGGCTCGGAAGGGGAGATATTGGTAAACGGAGAGCTTGTAAATGTATTGACTGAAACTGGTGGATTTGGCTTCATTGGAAAGTATGGTCCCGGTGAGTACCTGGTTGAAATTTCCTCCGGAGTTTAGTTCAACTTAGAAACCCACCGTCTTTGACGGTGGTAATGTATGTTTGGC
>JAOZQY010000294.1 GCA_029931975.1 Bacteroidales bacterium
TCAGTGATTTGGATATGCTTTCAAAGGAAAAGCAGCTTAAAAAACTTATTGCCAACGAAATAGTAAACTTGAATAAAACGCTCGATAACCTTGATGTCCTTGTATTGAGTGAAATGGTTGAGCAGATGGACAGAGCCAAAAAAATATTCGTCAGTGGCTTTGGAGGCAGTGGCCCTGTTGCCAAGAAATTCATTCATTCTATGCGGATTATTACGGATCAGAGGATTGAGTCTATCACGGGAGCTTTATCAGATTTTTCCCCGGTTCTTTCATCACTTAGAGAAAATGATATTGTTTTTATATTCACCCTTCCTCCCTACTCTCAGGAAGTTTTCTATGTGGCTGAATATGTAAAAAAGAATAAAGGAATTTTATACCTGTTAACCGATTCTAAAGCTTGCCCACTTTACGATATGTCCGATTGTATCTTGTTATGCCAGAACAACTCCTTGGCTGTGATTAACTCCTATGTCGGAATAATTGCCCTCCAGCAGATTATCACGGATATGTATCTTTTGTATTCCAAAGATCAAGGTATCAGAAGTGTTAAAGCCATCAGAAAAATAGAGTACACTGACTATTCACAATTAAAAAAGGGATAAAACATGAGCGTTGTAATGGAACCGGTCATAGTGATTCACGGAGGTGCGAGGGTGATACCTGGAAACACTGCTCCTGAAAAAGTGGAGCAGTATATGCTTGGGTTGAAAGTCGCCTTGGAAAGTGGGTTCAATATATTGAATGATGGAGGAAGCGCTCTTGATGCAGTCATGGAGTCGGTGATTTTTTTGGAAGATAATCCTCTTTTTAATGCAGGGAGGGGGGCAGTCTATACCTCTTGCGGTACCCATGAGCTGGACGCTGCAATTATGGATGGGAGGAACCGAAACTTTGGTGCCACATGCACCGTCAAGCACATCAAACATCCTGTGAAGCTTGCCAGGACAATCATGGAGAATAGTTATCACCATATTTTCTCTGGTGAAGGCGCAGAAGATTTTGCCAGAAAACACAATTTAGAATTTGTCAAAAATTCATTTTTTGATGATGAAGACAGGTATAAGGAGCTATTAAAGGCTCGACCGGATGGTGTAATTGTTCGGGATCATGATTTGGATCCAGGTGCTCCAAAAGGCATGGGAACTGTTGGGGCTGTTGCTCTGGATAGTTTCGGTAATCTGGCTGCGGCAACATCTACCGGCGGATTAACAAACAAGTCCTGCGGGCGGGTAGGGGATACACCTCTCCTCGGTGCAGGAACTTTTGCTGATAACCAGACCTGCGCTGTCTCATGTACCGGATTTGGGGAAGAATTTATTAAAAAACTGGCTGCTTCTGACATTCATGCAAAAATGTTGTACGGGCACATGCCGTTAGATGAAGCTGCTGAAGAAGTTGTTTTCAAACATCTTGAGCCAGACTCCGGGGGGCTTATCGCTGTGGACAGGAAAGGCAATTTCACAATGCCCTTCAATACGCCGGGGATGTTTCGTGCCTACAGAACGGCAGCTGGAGATTCCTCAATAAAAATATGGGAATGAAGTAAGAAAGCTTACACATAAACCATAATTATAATCAATTATTTTTAAGGAGGAGGGTATTTATCAAAGATCGTACTACGCATTAAGATAATGTTTTAATTACTGAATGTTGAACAATTTATCTCATCGGGAGCAAAATTGTATTGTCACTGAAAGCATTCATCATTTTTAATGTTCAGAGGAGGATTTCATGAAATCAAAGTTATTGAGTATCTTGGGCCTATCGCTTCTTGCTGTCACGTTTGGTGTTTCTGCCCAAGGGAACACTTTGACAGTTGGTCTTGCGTCCGAACCGACGTCAACTGATCCGCACTACCATGATTTAAGTCCAAACAATTCCTTGGCTAAGCATATTTACGAATCATTACAGGTGCTTGATGCAAATTTCGAGCTAAAACCGGGACTGGCAACTTCAGTTGAAACAACCGATGATAAAACGTGGATGATCAATTTACGCAAAGGTGTAGAATTCTCCAACGGAGATCCTTTTACCGCCGATGATGTTATTTTCACCTTTTGCCGCATCATGAATAATCAGACTACCATTTCAGGTGCATTCCAGTCAGCGATTAAAAACTTCGAAATGGTTGAAAAAGTAGACGATTATACGTTGAAAATCACGACCAAAGTGTCCGAGCCCCTGCTCCGCGAAGAACTTGGTAAGATTTTGATCATCAGTGACAGCATCATTGCCCATGACAAAATATCATTTGACCCGGAAGGTAGTTGCGGTGTAACTGGCGAATGGCCGGGACTGAATAAGTTCAATAACGGTGAGATGGCAATAGG
>JAOZQY010000115.1 GCA_029931975.1 Bacteroidales bacterium
AGGAATCTATTGGATGATGTAAACCGCCGTTCTATTATTATCAATCTCCCTGTAACTTATCCTGCTGAAACATTCAATGGGGTTATGGTTACCGGCATGCCCACTCCAGCGGTGAAAAAAGGTTTTGTCTCTCCTGAAACTCTATTGGAAGAAGTTCTTACTCTTACTGAAGGCAAGCCTCTTGCAGTTGACATACACCCTTTGCTGCGGGGAGAGGAATCGGTTTTTTTAGAAGATTTAGACAGGGTAACCCATAGGATAACACGATTGACCCGTCATTTTATGGAAAAAGATGATTGGGATTTTTTAATGGTGGTTTTTGATGATCTGGATCGTATTCAGCATACGTTCTGGCATTATATTGATTTGAAACATCCTCTTTATGTCAAGGAAAAAGCCAAAAAGTATCAAAATGCTATTTTAAAATTTTACCAATGTCTGGAACATCAGATTGAACAATTATTGGCATCAGTTGATGATGATACTCTGGTTTTAATTTTTTCCGATCACGGCATGGGCCCAATTTATCGAAATTTTTATATTAACCGTTTTTTTGAGGAACAGGGCTGGCTTAAGCTTAAGAAAAAGAAGATACAACCCAAAGAAATCTTAAGATCTTTAGGAGTCTCCCAAGAACGAGTCAAGTTGTTTATAAATGCAATTGGTCTGCGGAAGGCAGCAAGAAATTTTCTACCTGCAAGTATAAAAAATTATGTGAAAAAACATTTTCCTGCCGAGGCTCTTGAACTTGAGGTCTTTGACTGGTCTGATATATTAGACTGGGAAAACAGCAAAGCATATCTTTTTTCAAGAACAGGCCAAGGTATAATGATCAACAAGGACAATGTTGAGGATTACGAAACTTTCAGGGATACGGTTATTGAATCTCTTATAGAGCTGAAAGACCCTGATACAGGGCAGCGAGTAATTGAGCACATATATAAAAAAGAGTCTATTTTTCATGGTCCCTGCCTTGATAGTGCTCCAGATATTCTTATAGATCCTGCACAGATATATGAATTGCAGGAAAAACCTGACAAAGAGATATTCAGTGATATCAAAGCCGGCCGGGTGTCTATTTCTGCAAATCATTATAGAGAAGGGGTTGTTTTTATTTGCAACAGTAAATCCATCCTTAAAAAGTGTCAGCTTTCCAAAGTTGCAATCCAGGACATCGCGCCTACGATTTTATATGGGCTGGGGATGCCGGTACCCCGGGACATGGATGGACAAGTTATTGTAGATGCATTTGACAAGACATTTTTAAAAAATAACCCAATTAAATACAAAGATATTCCTTTACCCCTGGATGGTACATCCACTGATCTTTCTTTGTCAGATACAGCAAAAATTACTGATAGGCTGAAAGGTTTAGGATATATAGATTAGGGCAGGTTGAGTGGTTTATTGAGTTCAAACAAATGGAACTATTATCAAAAAGATACCATTTTTTTATCGCTTTACACGAATTTAAATTTCAGATATGTTTTCTGAACTTAGTAAATCATATGGAAGCGATATCAGCTGGTTTGAAATTGCATCTGCTGAAGGAGTTGAAGCTCATATTGTTGGCTATAATCCCGATGATTATTTGAACGCTGGTTTACATTATAGTAGCTTCAACACCTTTTTAAAGGAGTTATTTATGAGCAGTCATTTTTTTTTAAATCTATTTAAAAGTGTTCTTATCTGCTACCTGATCGGGTTCCTAACAATTTGTCAACCTGCTTTATCTCAAGCACAAATCAATGCCGTTCCTGGGTCCATGGTCGAAGCATTAAGCGAACATGATTTAAGCAGATTGAAGGATGAGATAATATCATTAAAGGAATTTTTTAATAAAAAAAGTCCAGCAACAAGTGATTGTAGTATTTATGAATATGAATTTGATGGTGATTTCTTTCAAGGCCTATATGATGCCGTTTTTATGTTTGATACGGCAAATACTATCATGGAAGTTTTCACTGCCGTGGTTACTTTTATTTTTGCAGCTACAGCTACAATCGTTGCTTTTAAAGTGCTAGCTATCGCCCTGACAATTACAATTTTTACTTCCATACTTACTGGAGCAGGTCTTGATTGGTTACTTGATTATACTGAAACGGGCGCACATTTGACTGTGGAATGGTGCGGAATCAACACTGATACTAAAGTACATTTCGAACCAATAGTACCAGATATGGTGGACATAGAAAAACATTATATTGGTGAAGGGCCGTATTATGGATGTGAAAATCCTTCACCCACCCCAAAAGATATATTTCAAGTGGGAGAAAATGTAGTTGCCTATAACTACGTAACAGGATGTCAAAAAGATGATACCAGTCATATGATTTGGCAAGCACCTGATGGAACAAGCACTCGTGTTGACAATATGTTAATTGATTATAATGGAGACTGGTGCTTGTATACTGGAACTATTCCTGAGAAAAGTGGGCAATGGTCTGTAGATTTTTATTACAACAATCAAAAACAGTATACCGATACATTTATTGTGGAAGAACCGGTTATAATACTAAAACCATTGATTTATCTGTATCCTGAAGAAAAAATGGATGTTACAGTATTGTTAGATTATCAGGGAGAAATTTTTGCTGATTACCCACCATATGATGATGTTCTTGGAGGCTGGCAGGTTACGGCTTTTCCAGATGGAAGACTGATTAATCAAGCGGATGAACAGGAGTATAGTTATCTTTTCTGGGAAGGGTTGCCGGATCAGCCTGTGTTCTGGGACCTTTCTAAGGGTTTTATTGTTAAAGGTGAGGAAGTGAGGGGATTTTTACAGGAAAAGCTGAATTTTCTTGGTTTAATCCCCCGCGAATACAATGAATTTATTGTCTATTGGTATCCTTTACTGAAAGATAACCCTTACAATCTTATACACTTTGCAGATGATCAATACACATCAATCGCCCCATTAACAACAGATCCAGAAGCTGATTCAACTTTACGTGTTTTCATGGTTTGTAAACCTTTGCAAGAACCAATCACTTTGCCAGAACAGTTGTTGCAGCCTTTTGACCGTCATGGATTTTCGGTTGTTGAGTGGGGTGGAACTTTACTTCTGGAATAAAATGTACCCTGTTGGAAAATTGTTAAAATGAAAAGAATTTGAAAATGCTGAAAATTCGATGTTTTGAAGAAGGTGATAAAGTGAAATGTATTTCACTTTTGCAGACCATTTTTCCTAAGAAACAGGAGGATAATTTTGAAAAATTCTGGGAATGGGAGTATTTAAGTAATCTAAAGAATACAGGAGGAGATCCTGTAATTCTGGTATCTGAATTAGATCATAAAATTGTAGGTGTCCTGGCTGGAATAAAATCAAGAATAAATATCGGTGATTCCTCCTTTGAGTGCATCTGGCTCACTGACTATGGCACCCATCCTGATTATAGAATGAAGGCCGGAGCATTCAAACTGGCACACAGGGCAATGGAAGATTTTGATATTCTTTTGGGGTTTGGGAATCCAAATTCCTCTATTATTGGAAAAAGGATCGGATTTAACTATTTTTCTGTTCCCATCCTGGCAAATGTTCTTAGTTTAAAGAACATTTTGTCCAGTAAAATGAAGCAAGCATGGCTTGCCAAAGGTCTGGATGCTGTATGGCAGGCTTTCAGGAAAATATCTTTGTTTATAAGTGGATCAAAATCAGATAAAGTTCAAATAGAAGAGATATCTTTTTTTGATGAGCGTTTTGACACCCTCTGGGACCGGGTAAAAGGTGACTATCCGGTAATATGCTGCAGGGATAAAGATTATTTGCAGTGGAGATACGGGTTTGTCCCGGGATACAAATATAAAATTTTTGGAGCAACAGACTCCCATGGTCTAACCGGCTATATAGTTCTTAGGCTGGAAGAGAGGACACGTTTTCGAACAGGTCTTATTGTTGATTGTCTGTCTGGAATCAACAATATTGAAACAATAAGATGTCTGGCAAAGACGGCTTTAAGCTATTTTGAGGAAGAATCGGTGGACATCGTAAAATGTCTTCAAACAGGAATTCCTGTTTATGATAATGCATTTAAAAAACTTGGATTTATTTTCCACAGGAGAAATATTAACGTTTTTATTAAATCAAAATCAGATAAAGTTACAGATTCGTTTCTTTCAGATAGAAGGAATTGGTTTCTTTCTATTGGTGACTCTGACCTTGATTTTTATTGTTTTTATTAAAAAAAATGAAAATTTCTGACCCTATCAAGATTGGCAAACTTTTATTGAAAAACAGATTCATGATGGCTGCTATGGATCTGGGTTTTGTAAATAATGGCTTTGTAACCGATCAATTAATTGAATTTTATAAAGAAAGAGCAGAGGGCGGTGTCGGTTGTATCGTTGTGGGGGGCTGCTATACCGAAAAAATTGGACGAATGTGGAAGGGTATGATAGGCTTGGATAATGACAAGTTTATTCCTGGTTTAAAAAAACTCACAGACATTATTCATCAAAATGGAGCAAAAACAGCGGCTCAGCTCCTACACGGTGGAGGATGCTGTCATCCTTATTTTATAAAGGAACAGCCTGTTTCAGCATCAGCGGTAAAATGCCTGAATAAAAAAATAGGGCATATTCCACGAGAATTGAACCTTGGAGAGATAAAGGCTACTATCCTTAATTTTGCAATTGCTGCCAGGCGTGCAAAAGAATCAGGATTTGACGCAGTAGAAATAATCGGTTCCATGGGCTATCTGATAAATCAATTCCTGTCTCCTGTGACAAACAAGCGAAAGGACAGATATGGGGGAGATCTCCATAAAAGAATGAGTTTTCTGCTTGAATTGATAGAGGAAACAAGAAACAAGGTCGGTCAAGATTATCCTCTTATTATAAAAATAGCAGGAGATGAACTAATACCGGGAGGAAACAAACTTAAGGAATATGTAAAAATTGCCATCGCCCTTGAAAATGCGGGAGTTGATGCAATTTCAGTAAGCCCTGGCCGCCACGATTCTTCAGTCAGTGTTATGTCCATGTATATACCCCAGGGAGCTTATCTCCATTTAACTGAAGAGTTGAAAAAAGAAGTGCATTTGCCTGTGATTGCAGGTAATCGACTGGATTCCTGGCAATTAATTGAGCAATGCGTTGAAAATGGACAAACAGATATAGTCTCTTTGGGTCGCCCCCTGATTGCCGATTCAGATCTTCCTCATAAGATTTTACAACAAAAATATGATCATATAAGGTGGTGCCTTTCTTGTAATCAGGGGTGTTTTGACAGTATTGCCAATTTAAAGCCAGTAACCTGCACCATTAATGCACGAGCGGGAAAGGAAAACAAATACACAATTAAAAAAGTAGGAAAACCTAGAAAAATAATGGTGATCGGTGGAGGGGTGGCTGGAATGGAAGCTGCCAGAATTTGTGCTCTCCGGGGGCATGAAGTTAGTCTTTATGAAAAGAGTAACAAGCTCGGAGGGCAAGCTTGTTATGCTGCTTCAATCTGGGGTAGGAAGGAAATCAGAAATATAATAAGCTTTTTAGAATGTGAACTTCACCGGTTAAAATTAGATATTTTTCTTGATAAAGAGGTTAACAGGGATTTGATAACCGAAGAAGCTCCGGAAGTTATCATAATTGCCACCGGGACAAAACCAACCCTTCCAAAGATTAAAGGCATAAATAATCCCAGCGTGATGCAAGCGGCTGACATTTTATCAGGTAAAAGTGTGGCCGGGGAGAATATTGTTGTTATTGGTGGAGGTTCTGTTGGTTGCGAGATAGCCATACATCTGTCAAAACAGGGAGTTCTTCCTTCTGATAATGCTCTTTTTCTCATACAAAACAGAATTATTGACCCACAGACTGCAATTGAAAAAGCGGCCCAAGGAGGAAAAAAAATTACCATCCTGGAAAAGAAAAAAGCATTTGGGAGAGGGATTGGAGTATCTACCAAATGGGTGGTTCTGGGTCTTTTGGAAAAACTTGCTATAAACCTTATGAACGAAGTTATGGTCGAAGAAATATTCTTCAAGGGAAAAGACAGCCCTCACAATGGTATAGCAATAAGCCATATGGGAAAAAGGCAATTCATCAAAGCTGATTCCGTTGTAATTGCTTCCGGATATGAATCTGACGATTCTCTCTATCGAGAGGTTAAGGAATTTACCGGGATAGATATATTCTTAATTGGCGATGCTGCAGCGCCCAGAAATCTTTTGGACGCTATTCACGAAGGCTTTGAATTGGGATACTATGTATAGAGGTTTTAAATGAAAGTTACGGGCATTGTAGCCTCTCCAAGAAGGATAGGCAATTCAGATATTCTGGTTAAAGAGACTCTCAAGGGACTACAAGAACAGGGCCTGGAGGTAAGTATTTTACGCCTCCGTGATTTTCGGATAAAATATTGTAATGGCTGTGAAAAATGTGTTGTTCAGGAAAATCCCAGGTGCCCGATAAAGGATGATGTTAAATTTATCTATGAACAGATCATGCAGTCGGACGGTCTGGTTTTAGGCAGCCCAATATATATTCATGGAATTCCTGGAATCCTGAAAACATTGATTGATCGAATAAGACCCTATGTTTCTAAAGGTGAATCCATTGAAAAAAAGTTCTCAGGTTTTCTATTTACCCATACATTTAATTCGGAATTTGAATATGCTTATGCTCTTCCTTATTTATTATTCTTTTCTTTTTACCTTAACTTCCAGGTTTCTGGGATATTGTCCGTACCTTCAGGATCACCGGGAGAATGCCTTATTGATGTAGAAAATATTCGCAAAGTCCGTGTATTAAGTGAAAAACTCTTCAGGAATATCATTGACCCTGCAGGGCCTGTGACTGATTTCCAGGAGAAACAGGAAACTACAGGCCAGGAAACTATAATCTGTCCAGGCTGCCATAACCTTACTTTCAGCATGAAACAGGGGAAAATCATTTGTCCTGTGTGCAAAGAGGAAGGAATTTTGACAGGTGATTCAGTGGATTGGCAAAAAAAAAGTCAGTTCAGCAATTTGAAAGAAACAATGAATTCCCGTTTTCAAATGATTATGGAAAGCCATCTTGCTTTTAAAACAAATTTTCGTACAATAATAGGGGCCAGAGAGGAATTTAAAGATAAAAACATTGGAATCCCCATAGTTGGAAAGGATAAACCCGAATGAGTTACAAGGGATTTTCTATCTCACGTTCAAGCCTTAAGACAAGCTATGATGTTATAATCATCGGAGCTGGCATAGGTGGCCTGACTTGTGGAAATTTCATTGCGAAAAACGGAAAAAGTGTCCTTGTTGTAGAACAACATTTCAAACCCGGAGGATTGTGCTCATCTTTTCGTCGTAAAGGATTCAACTTTGATGCCGGAGCTCATATTTTTGGTGGAGTAGGTAACACTGGTTCTTTTACCGGAAAGATATTTTCCCGACTTGGTATTGATTTGGATTTTGTGTATACAGATCCCTTTGACCGGATTCACGTTGGCAGCGAAACCATAAATGTTCCGGCAAACAGCCTGGAGTACATAACGCTGCTTAAAGACAGATTCCCCCAGGAGGCAGACAATATCAGTCATTTTTTTAAGGATCTCCTGGAAATTAACAAATCCAAAGGAGCCAATCTGAACAATCGTCTGGTTAAAAAGTATCAAATGAAAACCTATTATCAGATGCTTGGTGACTATTTTAAGGATGAGAACCTGAAAGCAGTTTTATCCGCCCAATGGGGCTATGTCGGTCTGACTGCAAAGAAAGTTTCTGCTCTGACAATGTCCCTGGTATTAATAAGTTATGTTTTTGAGGGAGCCTATAGCATTTCAGCAGGTTCTCAAAAGCTTCCAGACAAACTTGCTGAAAATCTGATCACCCAGGGGGGAGAAATATTACTCAGCCAGAGAGTCACGGATATAATAGTAGAGGATGGCCAGGCCCGTGGCATTAAGCTGGAAGATGGACAAATGATTAAATGCGGCTGTATTGTATCCAATATTGATGCCAGGCAGACTTTCTTCAAACTTCTGCCTGACGGCTGTTTGAAGAGTGACTTTATAAACACATTAAATAATTATAAAGAAAGCTGTTCAATATTCATGACATTTTTAGGGCTAAAGGGAATTGAAAAGGATTTAGAGAAAATACAAGGCTGGTATTTTGAGTCCTATGAAGATATTTTAGAAAAGGAAGATTTTCTTTTTATGCTGGGTTCAAAAGAGGCAAACGTTGAAAGGGCCGGTGAAAAAAATTTTTCCTTGCGAATTTCTGTTCCTGTCTTTGAGCACTACCATAATTGGAAAGAGCAAAAAAAAGTTGTTGAAAAAAAACTGGTGGCAGATTTTAAGAAAAAATTCCCTCAAATTGCGAAAAAAATTGTATATCAGGAGAGTGCTTCTCCAGGAACAATATACCGATATTCCCTGAATAGTAAAGGCGCGGCCTATGGCTGGGCATTGATGCCGGAACAAGATGGCAGGTTCAGGCTTGACAACCTGACCCCGATTCAAAACCTTTTTTTGACAGGCCATTGGAGCCGGCCAAACACTGGTGTTGCATCGGTTATTCATTCAGGCTTTTTTGTAGCACTCAAGGTGATCAAAGGATATTAATCAAAATGAAACATGGAAACAAAACAGCTATTATTACTGGCGGCAGCCGTGGTATTGGTAGAGCTGTTGCTCTTCGTTTAGCT
>JAOZQY010000116.1:0-4952 GCA_029931975.1 Bacteroidales bacterium
TATCCATGCAGGAATTTGGCTTTGCACTCTTCCTGATTCTGAAGGGATTATTTAAAAAAATGTTTATCGGGGACTATATTGCCTTGAATTTTGTGGACCGTATTTTTGCCAATCCTACCGGATTCTCAGGCTTCGAGAACCTGAGCGCCCTCTTTGGCTACTCCCTGCAGGTTTATGTGGATTTTTCCGGTTATACCGATATTGCCATCGGGGTGGCCCTATTGTTGGGCTTCCGGCTTCCAAAAAACTTCAACTCCCCCTATAAGGCCACCTCTGTGGGCAACTTCTGGAAACGCTGGCACATCTCCCTTTCCACCTGGCTAAAAGATTACCTCTATATTCCCTTGGGGGGAAACCGGAAAGGGCGGATTATGACCGATGTGAACCTGATGATTACCATGTTGCTGGGGGGATTGTGGCACGGGGCCAGCTGGCAGTTTGTGATCTGGGGTGGACTCAACGGACTGGGACTGATCGTCTATAAACTGTGGAGAAAGGTATCGCCCTACGAAAAGAGCAGGCACTGGGCCGCTCGTACATGGAAGATCGCCAACACCTTTGTCTTTATCACCTTTACAAGGATCTGGTTCCGCTCCGAATCCATGGAAAAGGCCAATCAGCTGATACACCAGGTGCTGCATGAATTCAATGCCCGCATCATTCCGGAAGTGATCTGGAGTTACCGGCTGGTATTCGGGGTGATGGCGCTGGGTTACTTTACCCACTGGGTACCGGAGCGATGGAAACTGGATATGCTCAATCGTTTTATCCGCACTTCCCTCTGGGTCAAGGTTCTGATCACCGTCCTGATGGTATTCATCATCTACCAGAGCTGGTCGGCCGAGCTGCAGCCCTTTATCTACTTCCAGTTTTAATACTAATTTTAAGCTTCAATAACGCCAACAATGCTGCAGAATAAAACCATAGCCGTAGTTATACCAGCCTACAACGAAGAAAACCAGATAGATGAGGTCATTGCATCCATGCCCGCTTTTGTGGATCGGATCGTTGTTGTGAATGACCTGTCGTCCGACCAGACTGCGGAGGTGGTGCTTGGGCGGATGAAAAAGGAGTTGCCAGAGTTCAGGAATGAACAGATCGGTCCACGGATCCTGGAAAGAACACGTTATAATGAAGCAGAGATGGTGCTGCAGGCGCGTGATGAAAAGGAGATATCTGATTTTGTCCCTTCGGAACTGGTGAACCGCGACCCTGAAAACAACAGGCTTATCCTGATCAATCATCTGAAAAATGGAGGAGTGGGGGCGGCCATTGCCAGGGGATATAAGTGGTGCAAGGACAACAATATGGATTGTACGGCCGTGATGGCAGGAGATGGACAGATGGATCCTGCCGAGCTTGAGGGTATTTGCATGCCGGTGGTAGATGGACTGGCAGCATATGTAAAGGGAAACAGGCTGATTCACAGGAGTGCCAAGCTGGTTATTCCCAGGACACGCTATCTGGGAAATTCCATCTTATCCATCATGACCAAGATGGCTTCCGGATACTGGCGGGTTTCGGATACCCAGACCGGTTATACAGCTATCTCGCTCCAGGCATTGAAGAAGATTGATCTGGCCAGGATATACCGACGCTACGGGATGCCCAACGATATGCTGGTTAAACTGAATATTGCACGTTGCACCATATGTGAAGTAGAGATCAAGCCGGTCTACCGGGTCGGGGAGAACTCCAAGATGAAGGTGATGCGCGTGATCCCCCGGATCTCCTGGATGCTCTTCAAAGCTTTCTTTAGAAGGATATGGATTCGGTATTTCAAGAGAGACTTCCATCCGCTCTTCCTGCTCTATATGCTAAGCATGGTCTTGTCCCTTGCTTCCATACCCTTCCTGGTGGAGATCCTGAAGAACCTTTTTGTGGCTGGAAGCGTAACTCCCAACAGCTTCCTGCTGATCTACATTTTCTTGGTGATATCCAGCCTTCAGTCGCTCTTCTTCGCCATGTGGATGGATATACAGGACAACGACAGATTACAGATCTAGCCTATTCCCTTTTTTTTGACACCACCCTCACCAGGGTGGCAAGTAGAAAGATAAACAGCTCCCCTACGATGAACCAGAAGCGGTTCAGGAAGGAGATGCTTGTGGCTGTTTCTGTATCAAGTCCCGCCAGAACCAGGTAGCCGATAATGATTCCCTCCCGAAGGCCCAAGCCCCCGGGGAGGATCACGGCAATCAGCCCGAAACTGACGCTCAATGGAAAGGCGAACATCATGATTGGGGTGATCGCTGTGCTGATCGCCAGCATAAAGAGGTAGAAGCCCGTGGTCCAACAGGCCCAGATCAGTAGCACCGCCCCGATCATGGGAAGTGAAGCGGAGAATTTCACAAGGGGTATATCCAGGCTTCTCCTGGTGATCTTTTGAAACAGGCTTAACAGCAGCTTGTGAACCGAATCAACAAATAGAAAGAGTGTCAGCCCGACGATCATAAGCGACACCAGGATACTGATCCATTGAAATCCGTAAAACAGCAAGGTGGGAATACTACTGATCAGGAAGCCTGCCCACAGGTAGATCAGTTGCTCTTTCAGTGAGATAAATGCACGCTCCTTTAACTCCTTCCTATCACTGGAAATATACCCTGCCCTCCCCAGTATGACCCATATCTTTCCCGGGATGTATTTGGCAAACACAGATTGTCCATGGGAGATCAGAGCTTCGCTGCGACTACACCTGATTCCATGCGATGCAAGTGCGGTCCTCCAGCTAAGGGTGCTGGAATAAAAACCTGCAAAGAGGAGCAGGAAGGAGAAAAGCATGTACCATGGATGAACGATCCTTGGAATAATGTACTCCTGTTTGACCAGGAAGACTACCAGGAATAGAAAGGATAGAAGGAGTACAATATTGAAGATCCTCTTCATGGGATAGATTGCTGTCTTCAAAGGTAAAAATAATGTTATCTCAATGATTTTGATAATATGTATATTTATGTTTTTTCTGAGCAATCCTATATGAAAAGAGCTTCAGCTTCGGTCCTTGTAGACAGGATTTATGAATTTGTCACCAGGCACGAATACATTGTCTTTGGAATATTTCTTCTCATCAGCCTCTATCATATTTGGTCCACCCATTATGTAATGAGCCTCGATGGCCCCCAGCATCTTTACAATGCCCATGTGCTGGTTGAGCTGATAAAAGGCAATGGGCTTTTCAAGGAATATTTCAGAGTTAATGATGTTATTGTTGGATACTGGATGGGCCATTTTCTCCTTGGCTTTTTCAAGTTCTTCCTTCCGGCATGGCTGGCCGAGAAATTCTTCCTGACCACCTATGTGATTGCCATGGTCTTTTCGTTCCGATACCTCATCCGGAGCATGAAACCCGGGAAGAGCAATCTTTTGATTTTCCTGGTGTTCCCCTTTATCTTCCATAGTTACTTCCTGCTGGGCTACTATTCATTCAGTCTGGGTGCGATTTTCTATTTTCTGGCCATTGGTTTTTGGTTAAGGAAAAGGGAAT
Source organism: Bacteroidales bacterium (assembly GCA_029931975.1). Lineage (GTDB taxonomy): Bacteria > Bacteroidota > Bacteroidia > Bacteroidales. Next base: position 3,488 of record JAOZQY010000116.1, read on the forward strand.
TGCCGGATCTCAGGTCCATGCTCATATTTGGAAGCCTGGTGCTGGGGGTATTCCTTTCCCACGGACTGGTCTTCCTTTTTTTTATTGCTTCATTGGGGATTCTCTTTCTCACCACCAGCATTGAAAAACTTTGGGTGATCAGGGAGCCTACCCCAATCAGGAAGGTACTGAGCAGCCTGGGGCGACTGCTTCTTTCGACAGCTCCTGCTGTTGTTCTGTGGGCCATCTATATACGTTCGGTGATGGGTATCAACTCGACTGTCACTCCTGCCAGTTATTCAAGCGGAGAGCTTGTGGAGTTTCTGTTTCGGATCAGGCAGCTGGTTGGCTTTGATCATGCAAGGGAATCTCCTGCATACATCACCATCTTTGTTTTGCTTGTGATCCTTGCACTCTATACCCTGTTCACCTTTATCATGAAAATCCGGAAAGGGGAGTACGGTCCCGGGCAACTGGTCAATAGCAGGAACTCCTGGCTATTTATCATGGTAATGTTCCTGGGATTCTATTTTTTATTGCCTGACCGCATATCAGCTGGGAGCCTCACAAACCGCTTTGGATTGTTCTTCTTCTTTGGGCTGATTGTCTTTCTCGCCAGCCAGAAATGTCCAAAGGTCCTGCAGCTATTTGCGGTAATCGTATTGATTGGATGCACTACATCCACAAGACGGATCCACCACGAATACCTGGATCGCCTTGATACAGAGATCATGGAGATGAAGGAGATCAGTGGCCATATGGAAGAGGGCAGCACAGTGTTCAGCATCAATACGACCAATAACTGGATCCATCACCATACGCAATTACTTCTTGTGGATGAGCTCTCAGTTATTCACCTGAATAATCCGCAATGTGCCGGTCAATTTCCCATAATATGGAACGAGAAGAGTCTGCCCGGGTGTTTCGCTGGAGAGAAAGATATTTATCTTCCAGGAGCACCCGATATTACCGGTGCAGGGCACAGGGTTGAGCAGGTGGATTATATCACAGTTTTTTACTACAGGCGCTTGTGGGAGAATGAATCATACCAGGAGTGGCAGGATATTCTAAGTAGCCATTATGATCTGGTGACAGTGAGCAGTAATGAGCGGGCAGCGCTCTATAAACGGAAAGAGTAAAAATATCAGACACTATCCCACCAGGCACTATTTCCCTACTTTGAGATGGGTGCGGCAAAGCTGATCACATCCTTGCCGGTGATTTTCTTGTCGCAGAGGATGATCAGGCGTTCCAGCACATTGCGGAACTCCCGGATATTGCCGGTCCAGTTTATTTTCTGTAGTTCTGTGATGGCGTCTGCGGAGATCTCCTTGGGCTGGGTGCCGTACTCTTCGGCAATCAGTTGACTAAAATGATCGGCCAGCAGGGGGATGTCTTCCAGTCGCTCGTTAAGTGAGGGTACCCGGATCAGGATTACACTGAGCCTGTGATAAAGGTCCTCACGGAAGCGATTCGCATCTATCTC
>JAOZQY010000116.1:5052-8628 GCA_029931975.1 Bacteroidales bacterium
CCGGCACGGGTACTGTTCTCATGGAGCGATCGGGCCACCAGCTCCTTGCCGGATCCATTGGGTCCGGTGATCAGGACCCGGGCATCGGTGGGGGCCACTTTATCAATAATTTCTAACACCTGTTTGATTGCCCGCGATTCTCCGATCATCTTCTGGCCTTTGCCTACCTTTCGTTTCAGCACTTTTGTTTCAGTGATCAGGTTCGATTTATCCAGCGCATTACGGATGGTAATCAGCAGGCGATTCAGATCCAGTGGCTTTTCAATAAAATCAAAAGCTCCCTTCTTAATGGCCTCCACTGCATTGTCGATGTTCCCATGGCCCGAGATCATGATTATTTGTGCGTCACCTTCCTCTTCGTTTATCTTCTCCAGCACCTCCATGCCGTCCATCTCCGGCATCTTGATATCGCAGAGTACAATGTCGAAGTGTTCTTTCTTATATTTTTCAAGCCCTTCAACACCATGTTCTGCCAACTCCACTTTGAATTTTTCATATTCAAGGATCTCTTTCAAGGTATTGCGGATGCTTCTTTCGTCGTCTATAACCAGTATATTTACCATAATCAGATGTTTGGGTTCAGATGCCCACCAGTTCGGAGATAACCCCCTCCTTCAGTGCAAATTCTGAGTGATGAAGGTGTTTGATTCCACAGGCACATATCACAAAACTAACAAAAATCGAGGCGGTCACAATCATCTCTACCCTTACGGGCTCCATACCGGGCATGGCCCTGCGCTCAGCCAGGGTGGAACGCAGTAAGCCCTGGTGTATTTTCTGATATTCTTTCATGGAGATCTCCCTGCCGTGGAAGCTGTCAGGCTCACGTCCTGAGTGATGACGAATCAGGGAATAGAACGTATCAAAAGATCCCGATGCCCCGATCAGAGTTTCTGGTTTCTCATTTCGTATCGCTTCAAACAAGGGAGACAGATGCTCCATAAAGTAGGATTCGAGTGCCCGAATCTCCACAGCACTAATTGGATCGGAAAGTGTGAACAGTTCCATCAGTCTGGCCATCCCCAGCTCGAAACTTTGTTTCCATACAATCCCCTGCCTGTTACATATAATAAATTCATTGCTTCCACCCCCGATATCGAGGATCATAAAGTTTTTTTCATTGAAAGAGATTGCCTGTCGCACTCCTTTGTAGATTAATTCCGCTTCCCTTTCCCCGGGAATTACCCTGACCCTGAAACCGAATTTCCGGTACACCTTTTCCACAAACGCTTCGCCGTTGGAAGCATTTCGGATGGCAGAGGTAGCGAAGGCACGGATTTCATCCACCTTATAATTGGCGATGATCTCCATGTGCATCTGTATGGCCACGAAACCGCGTTCAAAGGCATCGGGTGTAATACGATTGGTCTGGATGCCCCCTTTTCCCAGTTTTACCGGTTGTTTTCCGGTGTACAGAATATTGAAACCGCGCTCTTTTCGTTCAGCAATCAGGAGGTTAAAGGTGTTGGTGCCGAAATCGAGAATCGCTGTTATCATGAGCTATATCTTAGCCATTTCCAGACCTCTTTGTAGCTGGTTTTCTTACCATACATCAGGATCCCGGTACGATACACCTTGGCTGCCACCCAGGTCATTCCCAGGAATGTAACAATCAAGAGGGAGCCAGAAAGGGCTATCTGCCACCAGGGCACTCCGAAGGGAATTCGAACCATCATCACCACCGGTGATGTAAAGGGGATGATACTGAACCAGAAAGACAGGGCGTTATCCGGATTGTTAATGGCAGAGATCATCACGTAGATTCCAAGGATCAGCGGCAAAATCACTGGAAAGATCAGCTGCTGGGTATCGGTCTCATTGTCCACCATCGATCCTACCACCGCAAACATGGCGGCATAAAGCAGGTATCCAAAAATAAAGTAGAAAAGAAAGGCTCCGACCATCACTCCCGCATTGAGAGATTTCAGGGAGGTGAAAATATCCTGTACCATATCCATCTCCTGACCTGCTACGAGTTCGGCTGCCTGATTCCCCTGACTATCTCCAGGATTTCCCTGGTCAAAGAGATCGGACGATACCACCTGTTCGGTGGGCGTCTGGTTTAATTCCGGGAAAAAGGCTGCCTTTAAGCCGGTAATCAGAGCTGTAGAAAGGATCATCCAGATTAAAAACTGGGTCAGACCAACCAGTCCCACCCCGATGATTTTTCCCATCATCAGCTGGAAGGGTTTAACCGAGCTAACAATCACTTCGATGATACGGCTCACTTTTTCTTCGATCACGCCACGCATTACCTGGGAACCAAAGAAGAAGATGAAGAAGAAGATCATCATACCACCCAGGTAGCCGATGCCCATGATCACCCCCGTATTAGTTTCCTGGGTCTTCCCGTCTTTGGTCCACTTTATGTTTCTCACATTGATACTGGTCTCTACCTCGGCCAGGATCTCTTCAATATTCTCTATCTCATGCTGAGCCAGTTTCAGATGTTCGATCTCACTTTCCATGGAGCGTTCCAGGTATTCCGAGATCTCAATGGATGTTTGTTTGGTGGAGTAGATCAGCGATGACTCCGAAGCCAGGATATTATTGGGGATAAACAGGATTCCGTAGTAACCCGACTCTTCAAATGTTTCCCGGAATGTTTCGATGGGAACGCCCTCGATTAGCTGGAATTTAAGAGTTTCGGTCCCTGGAATAACAAACACAGGACCATCCTTTTTTTGTTCTGTAAAAAGTTTGGAGTCGTCGATTACCACCATGGTCTTCTCTTCTTTGTCCTCCAGCGTGGCGAAGTACATGGGGATCAATATATAAGCTGCAAAGATCAGGGGCCCCAGTACTGACATGATGATAAAGGACTTTTTCCTGATTCGGGTAAGGTACTCCCTGCGAATAATCAGACTGATTTTATTCATGCTCAGGTTCCCTTTTTTGATTGGTGTTTTTGACCACTTGTATAAATATGTCGTTCATTCCAGGTAAGATTTCACGGAACTCTCTAATCTCAGTGATATCCAGGAGGTTTCTGATTAGCTTGTCCGATCCCTCTCCCTCTTTTTTAATCTTTATGGTGGCCTTCCGGCCCATGCCATTCTCCTCCATCCCCAGCAGTTCAAAATCCGGGTTCAGTCCGCTCGTCAATTTCTCTGCACTGCCCGAGAAGATAAGTTCGTACTTATTGGCCCTGTATCTTTCCCTGATCTCCGAGATTTCACCCTGCAGTACTGCTTCACTTTCGTTGATCAGAGTAATATTGTCGCAAAGTTCCTCAACAGAGGCCATGTTGTGGGTGGAAAAAATTATGGTGGCTCCCTGCTCTTTCATCTGAAGGATCTCGTGCTTCAGCAGGTTCACATTGATGGGGTCAAAGCCGCTAAAGGGTTCATCGAATATCAGGAGCCTTGGTTCGTGCAGCACCGTGGTAATAAACTGTACCTTTTGGGCCATTCCCTTGGATAGCTCCTCTACCTTCTTATCCCACCATGTTTCAATCTCAAATTTCCGAAACCATATCTTCAGCCGTTTCATGGCTTCCTGCCTGGAGAGACCCTTCAGCTGTGCCAGGTACAATGCCTGTTCCCCAACCTTCATCTTCTGGTAGAGTCCGCGCTC
>JAOZQY010000049.1:0-5099 GCA_029931975.1 Bacteroidales bacterium
GTGTTCAATGCGACCCGGTAAAGCCAGGTACTGAATTTCGATTCACTGCGGTAAGTTCTGAAGGATCTCCAGAGTTGAAGGGAGATCTCCTGGTAAAGGTCCTCTTTGCTGGTCCATTGAACTCATTTCAATTAATCTGTCGCCACATGTGGGAAAAAACTACATGCGTTGCAAAAAAATAAGGAATATTCCTGATATTATTTTTTGCCGATCGTTATCAAACATCGATTCGGATAGCTTATCAGGTGTATGCTCTGCTCTGCTCCAGTATTATACTGCTATCTTTTTGTTTCTGTATATAGGCATAGATAATGATGACGATGATCAGGACCACGATAGCTAATCCTGCTCCAAGTGCATTCCGGAGGATCTTCTGCTGCCTGATGGGGGCATCTTTCACCAACAATGGAGAAATAGTTCGAAACTCCTTCCCTGTCGCCCATTTCTTCTTTAATCTCAAAAGATTTTGTCAGGTACTCACTGCAGAGCTCGTAGGATTCCCGGTGTTCTATCACCATGCCCAGGCTTCAATAACATGAAGCTTTGAATGTGCTGAGTTGATTTTGTTTGAGATTTCAAGCGCCTCAGTAAGGTAATAGAGGGCAGAATCGGGCAGGACATAGCGATATCGATCTCCAAGCTCTATCAATGCACGTATCTTACTGGTATCTTCCTTGACTTCTGCAAGAACCTGCAAGAGAGAATCTATGGCAGGCTGATCCTGTGCCATGCCTTTGAGGGGGAACAGAAAGATGATGAGGAATAAAAGAACATTTGATTTCATTCAGGTCTGGGTAGCTAGATTGATAATACAATATTTCGTTCTGAACCCGAGTAGCATAAAATTAAGTGATACATTTGAAAGAAAAAAGTCTTGGAACCTGTTTACCTCGATTACAACGCGACAACTCCCATTGCAAAAGAAGCTGCCGATGCAATGCGTCCTTACCTGGAACACTTTTTCGGGAATCCGTCAAGTGTACACAGTTATGGAGTGAAAACTAAGATAGCAGTAGAGCATGCACGAAATCAAATTGCCACGCTAATCGCCTGCGAGCCCTCAGAAATTATTTTTACCAGTGGCGGTACCGAATCCAACAACTATGCCATTAAGGGAATTGCCCTGGCAAATAAACATCGCGGCAATCATATCATCACATCATCCGTGGAGCACCCTGCCGTCTTTGAAGTATGCAGCTATCTGGAAAAAAACGGATTCGAGGTATCAACCATCCCCGTCGACGAATATGGCATTGTGGATATAGACAAATTAAAAGCGGCGGTACGTTCCGAAACAATCCTGATCACAGTGATGCATGCCAATAATGAGGTTGGAAGCATTCAGCCCATAAGAGAGATCGCAAAAATCGCAAAAGAGCACCAGGTTATTCTACATACCGATGCTGCCCAGTCGCTGGGAAAAATAGCTGTAAACGTGAATGAACTGGGCGTTGATCTGCTTAGTATTGCAGGACATAAGATGTATGCTCCCAAAGGGATCGGTGCTCTCTATATCCGGCGGGGTACACATCTCGAAAAGCTGATACATGGTGCCGACCATGAGCAGAATCTGCGAGCTGGAACAGAAAATGTTCTGGAGATCGTCGGACTGGGAGCCGCTGCTGAACTTGCAGGCAGAAAGCTTGTCGAAAATATGAAGCATTACCTGAAAACAAGGGATTACCTGCAGGAATTACTGGTCGATGCCTTGCCGGGGGTAAGGGTGAACGGCCATCCCGAACTCAGGCTTCCAAACACACTCAGCATTTCCTTTCCCCGGGTGGAGGCAAACACACTTATCGATCGCCTGGAAGGCGTTGCCGCATCTGCAGGAGCTGCCTGCCATGCCGAAAGTGTGGATGTATCGGCTGTACTGGAAGCCATGTTGGTACCCCTCGAATTTGCAATGGGGACCATCCGGTTCTCAACGGGAAGAGGAACTACCATGCCGGACATAAAAACCGCTGCCGACCTCATTATTTCAAAGGTCAGGCAGCTCATGCCCAAAGAGGGAAGTGAAGTTCTGCCCGGAAAACCGGAAATATCCGGTATTAAGCTTACTCACTATACCCATGGCCTGGGTTGTGCGTGTAAGATTCAGCCCCAGAACCTCGAAGCTGTCCTGCAGAAACTGAGCCCGGTTGTCGATAAAAACGTTCTGGTAGGTACTGAAAGCTCCGACGATGCTGCCGTCTATAAGCTAAGCAAGCAACTGGCGGTTGCTCAGACCCTGGATTTCTTCACACCCATTGTTGATGATCCCTATGATTTTGGTGCCATCGCAGCCACAAATGCATTAAGTGATATATATGCCATGGGGGCTCGTCCATTATTTGCACTCAATATAGTGGGATTCCCGGAGGATGCCCTGCCCCTGGAAGTCCTTGAGCAGATACTGAAAGGGGCACAGGATAAAGCGTCAGAAGCGGGTATCCCTATCCTGGGAGGACACACCATCGAGGACCCGGAACCCAAATACGGGATGGTAGTAACAGGGATCCTCCATCCGGATAAGGTGATCAAAAATAAGGGTGCAGAACCGGGCGATTTGCTGGTTTTGACAAAGCCGCTGGGAACGGGGATTCTTTCCACTGCCATTAAACGTGGAATGGTTGAAGATGATCTTCGCGCCGAAGTAACCCGGCTTATGGCAGAACTGAACAAAACTGCTTCCGAAGCCATGTTAGAGTTTAAGGTTCATGCCTGTACCGATGTTACCGGTTTTGGTTTAACAGGGCACCTGAAAGAGATGTCGACAGGCTCAAAATGCAATGTAATCCTTGATTACGCGAAGATTCCCTGGATTCGGGAAGCGAAAAAACTTGCTACAGCCGGAGTGATTCCCGGGGGCACCTATAACAACCTCAAATTCGTATCTGATTTTGTGGATTTTGGCACACTACCCCGGACCGACAGACTGCTGCTTTGCGATGCACAGACTTCAGGGGGTTTACTTATCGCTATTCCTGCCGAACAGGCTGCTGAATTGTTAACCCACCTGCATTCAAAGGGAGTAAACGAAGCAGTTATTATCGGAGAATTCTCCTCAAAAGGAAAGGGAGAGATTTTTATCAAAAATACAGCTTAGCGGCATTCCTATTCAAGCAAATCCGGTTTGAGATGCTCACACAGCTATACACTTCCCATGAAGGTTCTATTATTTTAATGCACTTTATTTGATCTGGAAAAACCAATGCAGTATTGAATAACCGGGATATGGAGAAGTCTGGGAAGCTCTTTGTATTGAAAATATTATATGGGAACTTAGCAGCTGGGGCCCCTATTATTACCGAACTTCCACCGGTAATGAATTAGATTAATAATGACAAAGGCCAATAGAAAAAAAAGCAAGCCGGATCTGGAAAAAGGGCCTGACTGATACAAACAAAATTCTGGATAAACTGGCAAGCCGTGCTATCCTGGTTGATATCGAACAAAATGGAGAGACCGTTTACTCCTTACCACCCCCAATGGCAGGCTTCTTTGAGTTTTCGATGATGCGTGTGCGCGGCGATATTGAACAGAAAGTACTAAGCGAATTATTTTATGAATACCTAAATGTTGAAGAAGATTTTATCCGGGAATTGTTTACCAGGGGTGAAACTCAACTGTGACGTACATTTGTTCATGAACCAGCGCTATCCACCCAGGATGCACTTTACGTTTTGGATTATGAACAGGCAAGCAAAGTAATAAAAACTGCCACCCATCGCGGAGTCGGGCCTGTTCAGCTCCACAGGAAATATGCATGACTTTCAATAATACCGAGGCATCACTAATCAGACATGGGAACGCACGCCATGTGGACCTGCAGGAATGTCTCTACCTGTTGCAAGAAGCCTATGCACATAATCTGGTCCAGTTTGGTGAAAATGTAAGAACGAAAGTGAACTTCATTTGCAACTGTTGCGCTTGTTGTTGTGAGGCCATGATTACGGCCCGCCGGTTTGCAATTTTTAATCCGGTGCACACAACCAACTTCCTTCCCCACATCAATGAAGAGAGTTGCAATGGATGTGGAAAGTGCGTCAATGCATGTCCGGTTGAAGCCATGACACTGGTTTCAGTCAACGATCCGGCCAAACCCAAAATGAAAATGGCAAAGTTGAATGAAGACATTTGCCTGGGCTGTGGTGTTTGCGTTCGTAGCTGTACAACAAAAGTGATCCATCTGAAACCCAGAGCAGCAAGAGTTATTACTCCCCTGGACGGAACGCACAGGGTAGTAATGATGGCCATTGAACGTGGTACATTACAAAATCTGATTTTTGATAATCATGTTTTATTGGCCGGGGTTCTGGGTGTAATTCTGAAACTTCCACCTCTCAAACAAGTACTTGCCAACCGGCAGATTAAATCGCACTATCTGGAAGCTCTGATTAGCCGTCGTCTTTGTTGGAGAACGTAAGAGCGGTCAATGGATGCCTTATGAAGAGATACGCTTCCTGAATGCTGACTATGGACACAGAAGCCCTTTCTTCTCTGCAGATGGGAAACGGCATTACTTTCAGGGCTTCCTGACAAACAACGAGGGCTGGGATCAGTTTGAAAGGTTTTATTACGTCGAAAAGATCGAAGAAAGCTGGTCAGATCCGGTATTGCTGGATACGCTGTTTAATAAGTATGCCGTTCATTGGCAGTTCTCACTGGACAGGCAAAACAATCTGTATTTCAGCGGAGACCTGAGAGGAGTAGAAAACACAGTTTGTAGGAAATGATGGGTACTCCTACTGGGTTGATTCAAGCATTCTGGAAGGCTTGTAGTACATTTTCCTGGATGACCTCAATACTCTCCCGCAGCAAAGCATACTTATCTCAGTGTCAACTGAAATAGAGGAAGTCCAGTGTGAATATCGCTGACAAATGATACCATTATCTTAGAAATCATGTATTCGTTATGAAAAAAATACTCGCACTAATCCTATTGCTCGGGCATGGCCGATAATCAGGAAGGCCGAAAACTAATGCGGGACGATATTTTCAGGATTGCGTCCCAGTCGAAGGCCATCACCGCCACGGCAGTTATGATGCTCTGGGAAGAAGGGGCCTTCCGCCTGGATGACACCATCTCTAAATTCATCCCTGAATTCAAAGACGAA
>JAOZQY010000049.1:5199-27054 GCA_029931975.1 Bacteroidales bacterium
GGCCTTCCGCCTGGATGACACCATCTCTAAATTCATCCCTGAATTCAAAGACGAAATAAGCATCCGGCACCTGCTCAGCCACACCTCCGGAATTGGTTATGGCATGATCGACGTGGACCAGCGGATGCAAATGATCTACCAGAAAGCCGGGATAACCGACCTGTTCACCACCGAGGCAATTACCATCGAAGAGAGTGTCAAAAAACTGGCAGCCCTGCCCCTCCACCACCATCCCGGAAAAGAAAGCGGACAGGCCCGGGGTGGAATGGGAAGCGCAGGAACATTCAACTGGGGAGGCTACTTTAACTCCCAGTATTTTGCCGATCCGCAAGAGCAAATTATCGGGGTCATTCTGAAACAAACCCAGGGCCCGGTGAAGGACGCTACCGGCTGGAAGTTCCGTCAGATGGTCTTTCAGACGCTCGACGACTAACATTCAACGACTAACATTCGAGCGGTCTCCCTCCTTTTGTAGCTTAACCTGCCGTCCAGTTTATTGGGATATATCCAGTCTTGTTTATTATACTTATCAGCTCATCCAGAAGGGCCAGAGAGTGGTCAGCTTTCCCTGAACCTGTAACATTTGTTACCATTTGATCTGCTGCAATTGCGTAGTTTTGTATGTAAATCAAAACCTGCAGGCAATGACTAAAATTCTGAAACTCAGTACAGCAGCCTTCCTGTTCCTCACCGTAATTTCAGGAGCAAAGGCCCAGTTCACCCTCAGTGGTGAATTCAGACCCCGTGCCGAATTCAGCCATGGTGTTAAAACCCTGGCCGCTGAAGATCAGCATGCCTCCTTCTTCATATCGCAGCGTACCCGCCTGAATTTCGCTTACACAGGAGAGAAATTAAAGACCGGACTCGTGCTTCAGGATGTCAGGAACTGGGGAAGTCAGCCCCAGCTGGTAGGCAATGAAGATTTTTCCACCTCCATTCACCAGGCCTGGCTGGAATACCATGTCCTTCCGGAACTGTCATTCAAGGTCGGTCGCATGAACCTGTCCTATGACAACCAACGCATCCTGGGAAGTGTAGGCTGGGCCCAGCAGGCACGTTCACACGATCTTTTGCTTGTTAAATACGAAGGACTGCTCAAGATCCATCTCGGTGTGGCCTACCATGAGAATTCAGATCGCAGCAACAACTTCTACCTGGGTCCCGATGCGTACAAGACCATGCAGTTCCTCTGGGCCCACCACACCATGGACGAGTTGAAAATGAGCTTGCTTTTCCTGAACAACGGGGTACCGGTACCCGTGACGGTGGGACCGGGCGGCGTTCTTATCGACCAGGGCATCTCCTTCAGTCAGACCCTTGGTCCCCTGGTCCACTATACAGCCAATAATTTCGGGCTGATGGCCGAGGCCTACTACCAGGGCGGAAAGGATGCCACGGAGAACAGTCTCAGTGCCTTCTATGGCAACCTGGAAGCTTCTTCTAGTCCCCTGGAGAAGCTTAGTCTGAAACTGGGCTACGAATACCTCAGCGGCACAGCCTTCGATGAGACTGAAAAAAACCATTCCTTCACCCCTTTCTATGGAACCAACCACAAGTTCAATGGGTTCATGGATTATTTCTACGTAGGCAACCACGTGAACAATGTGGGATTGCAGGACCTCTATCTGAACGCCGGCTATGGCCTGGAAAAAACTTCTTTGAATGCCAGTGTACACCTCTTCCGAAGTGCTGCCCTGCTGGCTGCTGATGCCGCGAAGTACCTGGGAACGGAAGTAGACCTGTCCTGTTCCTGGAAACTGGATGAGGAGTTGGGTCTCAGTGCCGGCTACTCCCAGCTATTTGCCGGCGAGTCCATGGAACTGCTCAAAGGAGGATTGGCCGATGTCTACCAGGGATGGGCCTGGATCATGATTACCGTGAAGCCCACATTCTTCAGCAGCGAATGATGTACCCGCGTAAATTCCTTCTGGAAATATACCTTAATCTCTGATATGAAGCCTGGAACTGGTGCAAGACCTAAGGGCTTACTTTTACATATCAAGTTTGCCTGAATAGGGGATGTTCCTGGCACTTGTATGCTCATTCAACCATTCAGGGAAATCGGCTGCATCTTCCACCTTTCTGATTTCCTGCTCCAATTCGTTTTCACTGTAGGCATAAACAAGCTTCACTGAAATGACTCCCGGAGTATCTTCAATTCGTTTCATGATCCCGGTTTCTGCCGCGATATTGTCCGCTTCAATTGTTACCACCAGTTTGTGACCTTCAGAAAGGGGAACATCACAACCTTCAAGGGCATTAAGCGCTTTAATCAGCTCTGCATCGTTGTTCTTTCCAGCCAGTACAAGGACACTTGATATATTCATTTTTCTACTCCTTCTATTAGTTTTTCACTGAGGTCAGATTTCTCTAGTCCGAATTCTTCGCGGAATTCCGGAGTAAACAGGTTTTCAATATCTACTGTCACATCTGTCTGTGGCACATGGCACTGCGAACAGTTAAAGTAGGCAAAATTTGTGGTATCCAACTCCTGGATGTGCACATCCTCTTCCTCCTCAAACTGAAGAATTCCGTCCACTTCGACCATCTCCGGACGAAGACTCGTAAAATGCGTGGCCGGGATGGCTACTGCACCACTTTTTTCAATTTTATCCGGCAAATGGCACGAAAAACAAATGTTGTTCTTCATTTTTATGGGAAAGAAGCCGATAGTTGTGTGGGGTATCAGGGGTGGTGCATTCTCAAATGCTCTGTCGATCGTTTCTGCTTTTCCCGGTTGAAGATTCGCATAATCTGCTTTCTCTTTCAGATTGGTTTCCTCCGATTTAACGCTTGCATCAATCAGCCCCAGTTTATCTTCTTCAATGTATCCTTCATTCTTATTCCCATGGCAGCCCAGGGTGAACAGAAGGAAGAAAGCGAATACATACATGCAATTTGTTCTCATATTGCTTCGATTAGGTGGTTTTATCTTTCCTTAAGGGATTTCTTAAAGCCAGTTTGAGCGCATGATCTTCACAAGCTTCAATGCAGCGCATGCAAGAGCTGCATTCTCCCGATTTTATGAACCCGGAACTGATATTAATAATGGACAGAACCTGTTCTTCATGACAAACCTCAAAACATTTTCCACAATTCGTGCAACGATCAGCCTCGTGTCTGATCTTCAGGATGGCAAAGCGTCCAATCAATGCATAAAATGCCCCGATGGGACACAAATGGCCGCACCAGCCATAGAGGGTCACTGCAAAGTCGAATAGAAAGAGGCCTGCTATGACAGCCCAGGCGCCCCCGGTTCCAAAAATAAGAGCACGGTGCAGCATGGCAACCGGACTGATAAGTTCAAAGGCTGGAGTGGCCAGGAAGAAGGAAAGAACAATGCCCAGAACCATGACACCGTAGCGTGTTTTACGACTGAAGGTCAGATTGTTATTAAGCTTTAGCTTTTTGCTTCCATAAATAGCCGAATCCGTAATGATATTCATGGGACAGATCCAGGAACAGAACATCCGGCCAAATATTAAACCATAAAGGACCAGTACGCTAAGTGCTCCCAGTAATACATCTGTTCCGGCAATGAAGCCTGTTGCCAGTATCTGAAGGGTTGCATAGGGGTCCGAAAGATTGATCGTATCAAATAGCAGTCCCGAACTATAGTTCCCCTTTAGAACATGCCAACCGAATACATTCCCGCCCAGAAATAAAAATAACAGGCTAAGCTGCACTGCCCGGCGCATGATCAGAAAGCGGTATTTATAGATCTGTTTCATTTCTCAAATAAGTCATTATCATCGTTCAGATAGTCCAGAGCAGAGTTCAGATCCTCATCTGCCTTATCCGGTTTTTCCTGAATATCTTTGATGCGCTGCTCATCACCGGCCTCCCAGCTCCTGATATAGTGATTACCGAACTCCCCCATGGCCAAATCACGGGGAAGAACTTTAATGGCCGCCTTTTCAACGACACAGACATGTTCACAAATCCCGCACCCGGTACATGCATCAGAGTTCACAAGCGGTTTCAGGTTCGCATGTCTGCCTGTCTGTATGTTTGTTTCAGGTTCCAGGCTAATGGCAACATCCATTAAGGGACAGGCCCTGTAACAGACATCACATTGTATGCCCCAGAAGGCAATGCACGATTCCCGGTGAATCAGGGCAAGCCCCATTTGTGCATGCTTAATATCCGGCTCCCCTCCTTCCCTACTCAGTTGCAGCAGGTCCAGTGCGCCGGTGGGACAAACTTCGGTACATGGATAATTTGTACACATATAGCAGGGGATATCCCTGGGTTCAAAGTAAGGGGTACCGATCCCCATCTTGTCGCCCGGGGTCGCAAGTTTCAGGGTATCATAGGGACAGGCCTCAAGGCATTGGCCGCATTTAATGCAGGCCTTCATAAAAGCCTCTCCTTCCTGTGCCCCGGGGGGCCTGAGTGTTGTTTCATCCGGCAGGGCCTCTGCTCCGACTGCACCCCACAAGAGCCCGCCGCTTCCTGCAACAGCAGTCCCTTTGATAAGTTTTCCGATTACTTCTCTACGGCTGGTCATCCGGCTCAGGCTTTATAAATATTGACAGCACACTTTTTAAAATCCGTTTCTTTTGAAATGGGACAGGTTGCATCCAGACATACTTTATTAATAAAAACCTTCTCATCGAACCAGGGCACATATACCAGTCCCTGCGGGGTACGGTTCCTGCCCCTGGTTTCAATATGTGCCTTCACTTTGCCTCTCCTGGATTCAATCCATACCAGGTCACCCTCGATAAACCCGTATTTTGAAGCATCATCCGGGTGCATGTAACAAAGCGCTTCAGGTACTGCCCTGTATAGTTCAGGTACACGCATGGTCATGGTTCCACTGTGCCAGTGCTCCAGCACCCTGCCGGTACACAACCAGAAGGGGTATTCTTTATCGGGCATTTCAGGCGGTTCCACATAGGGCCTGAAGAATATTTTAGCCCTGTTGTGCAATTCGTAGTTCCCCCTGGAGGGATCTGCTTTGACCAGGTTGCCCTGGGGAATGGATTTCATTGCTTCACCATAGAATGCAAATCCGCCATAGTCGGCTTTCTTTGCGTAGGGGTCGTAAAGAGAATTGAAACGCCACAGGGTTTCTTTTCCGTCAACAACCGGCCATTTCAAACCTCTCACCTGGTGATAGGCATCAAACCCGGCCAGGTCGTGGCCGTGACCGTTCCCGAATCTCCGGTATTCTTCCCAGAGGTATTTTTGCAGGAAGAAACCATAGCCCTTGAAGGGATTACCCTCGCCGTCCAGAATCTCCCGTTTGTCTCCCTCGGCTTCGGTGTTCAATGTACCTTCTCCAACAGGATCGGGCCAGGAATAAGCCAATGCCTCATCATTGGCAAACAGCACATCGTAGAGGGTATCTGTCAGCTGATAGCCCATTTCCTGTGCTTCTTCCAATACATCGGGCAGACCTCCATCCAGGCCGGGTATATCTTTACCCCCCCAGAGCTCTCTAAGCTGGAAGCGCTTTGCCAGTTCTGTTACCTGCCATATATCCGGCATGGCCTCACCCACAGGGGTAACCTGCTGTTTCCAATGTTGGGTCCTTCGTTCTGCATTCCCATAAGCACCCCATTTCTCAAAAATCATAGCCGATGGCAAAATGAGATCCGATACCTTGGCCGAGATCCCAGGATATACATCACTGCAGACAATGAAATTATCCATCTGGCGGGCCGCCTTTATCCAGTGGTTGGCATTGGCTGAATTATGATAGGGATTGCATACATTGATCCATGCAAACTTGATGATGCCATCCTCAATATCACGATGCAGTTTCATCACGTGAGATCCCACTTTGGGATTGAGTGTCCCCAGCGGAATCTTCCAGATACCTTCGGTGATTTTACGGTGTTTGGGATTTGCGACCACCATGTCGGCAGGAAGCCGGTGTGCAAAGGTTCCGACCTCCCTTGCTGTTCCGCATGCCGAGGGTTGCCCTGTAAGACTGAAGGCTCCGTCGCCGGGTTTACACTGCTTCCCCAGGAGCAGGTGTACCATGTAGGCCTGTTCATTCACCCAGGAGCCCCGGGTATGCTGGTTAAAGCCCATGGTCCAGTACGATCCGACTTTCCTGCCTTTCTCAATGTAGTAATCGGCCAGTTGCTTCAGTTTCACTTTGAACTCCCCGCTATCCTCATTGGAATCCCCCTTAGCTACATCTGCAACAAAATCAAGCGTATAGGGAGCCAGTGCCTTTTTAAAATCTTCGAAAGAGATCTTCCAATGCTTGCCTGCACTGCCACGGTTCTTCATCTCCATGATATCATCCGGCCCGTATCCCAGAAAAGAAAGTGTTTTTCCTTCTTCCTTACTCAGCTTTTTCGCTGTTTCCTTCCGGACGGTTTCTTTCTCCTTTTCTGAAAAGTTGGGATGGTCGGCCGATCGCATTCCATAACCGATATCAACCACACCGGTGGCAAATACGGTGTATTTGTTCACAAAGTCCCAGTCAATGGCCTGCGGAGCATTGTATACGATTTCCCTGGCAATGTAGTTCCAGATGGCCAGGTCTGTATTGGGTTTAAAAATAATCTCTATGTCAGCCAGGTCGGAGGTCCTGTTTGTATAGGTGCTGAGATTAATCACCTTCACCCTGTCCGGGTCAGCCAGTTTCCTGGCTGTGGCCCGCGACCACAGGATGGGATGCATTTCAGCCATGTTGGCACCCCAGGTGACGATGGTATCTGTTAATTCTATATCGTCATAATTACCCGCCGGCTCATCAATGCCAAACACCTGCATAAAGCCAACAACGGCCGAGGCCATACAGTGCCTTGCATTGGGGTCAATGTTATTTGACCTGAATCCGGCTTTCATGAGCTTGGTCGCCGCATAGCCTTCCATAATGGTATGCTGACCGGAACTAAATATGCCGATGCCTGTGGGACCAAGTTCATTCAGGGCCTTTTTCATGTGCTTTTCCATTTCATCAAAAGCACGCTTCCAGCTTACAGCTTTGAATTTCCCGGTTTTACTGAAATTATCATTTTCATCGACTCGCAAAAGGGGCTTTTTTAGACGGTCGGCCCCATACATGATCTTGGCATTAAAATAACCCTTTATGCAGTTCAGGCCCCTGTTCACCGGGGCCAGGGGATCGCCCTTAACGGCCACAATCCTGTCGTTCCTGGTGGCTATCATTAAGCCGCATCCGGTACCACAGAACCTGCAAACAGCCTTATCCCATTTCCAGTCAGTTTCAGCCTGGCCGGCAGAAGCTTTTAAAGATGCGGGTACTGTCAGGCCCGCAGCCGTTGCTGCTGCGAGAACTGCTGAACTTTTCACAAAGTCTCTCCTGTTATATTCCATGCGAATCGATTTTTACTGCAGTTTCTTAATCTTCCGGAGTGCAATGACAATATAGATCATCGCTAACCATACCCCGATTCCAATCAGGTTAAAGAACACGATCATCCATATCGGTGCTTTACTGGCCCTGCTCCATAAATGCCTGCCTTCAATGGCACTGGTTCTATGGGTGGGCGCGGCAGCCTGAATCCGTTCTTCCAGTTTTGCATTGCCATAGCCTTTATCAGCTTTCAGCAAAACGCTTACATAGCCCTGTTCATCACCGGGTAGCTTTGAATCAATAGGGATATAGGCAATGCCGTATGCGTTCGTGATTGCCTTGCCAAGGAAGTGGCTCCCGAACATACCTTTCACATAGGCTCTGACATTTACGCCCTCCGACTGATCCGTCTTCTCATCAGAAACCCTGACCACAAGTTTGTCCACATTTTCATCGTACCCGAGCTTCATCGCAAGAACGGGAATCTCGATCCCTTCGAGATCGGGAAATTCCTGTTCATAGCCGCTGTGGAAACTTCGAATATAGGCCACAATGCTCCATATCTCATGCTCCGAATAGCTGTTTTCGAAAGCAGGCATAGAAACTCTTCCTTTCTGAATCTTATACAGGAGTTCCCCGTCCTTTTGATTCTTGAACCGGTCCTCCGAAATATCCCCGGGCGGAGGGGATAACATGGTATAGTTCTCCTGTTCAGGCATTCCATGGCAGGAAGTGCAGGCAGTGTTATAGATCTGTTTGCCTTCCAGAGCAAAATCTTCATCAAAGATCTGAATGCTTAATTTACCTCCCTCCTCTCCTGCTACGATCCAATCAGATTGCGCCTGAAGATACAGAGAAGCGAAGAAGAATGCAGGTATGATTGTCAGTAAACTAATTTTCATGGTCCAGTTCCTCCTTTATTTCCCAGATGGATACCACAGGAAACAGTTTTGATAAAATGGTTACAATTAGCAGAACAAGTACAAAAGAGCCGCATGTTATGGCAATCTCAGCCAGTGTCGGCCTGTAATACATGAACTCTTCCGGTACATTCTGAATGGGCAGGTAAGGGTGTTGCTGAATGGGAACAACGATCAAATATCTTTTGAACCAGGCCCCCAGCAGGATTACGACTGAAATGATGGTTACCGGCAGAGGCCTCCTCATCCTTTTTATGAGCAGGAGCAGGAAGGGCAGAATCAGTCCGCCGATCTGAACCATCCAGAACATCAAGGAATCATGCCCCGTCAGCATACTCGACAAGTGTTCGGCTTCACCACTTTTCAACTTGAAGGCCGGTACGAGAATTTCATTGATGTTAAAATAAACATAGACCAGGGCTACCAGTACAAGCAGCTTTCCCATTTTGTCAAAGTGTTCTTCCGTGATGTAATCTTTCAAGCCAAAGTTTCTGCGATAGAAATACATGGCGATAATGACAGCGGCACTCCCTGTCACAAAAGCACCGGAAACAAAGTAGGGTCCGAAAATCGGAGAATCCCATCCTGCCCGGAGTGTCAAGGCAAACAACCATGATGTAACCGTATGGATGGCCAGTGCCACAGGAATAATGAGCACCATGAGAATCCTTGTGAATTTCTTTATGAGTTGGTATTGTTCAGGTGTGTGCGTCCAGCCCAGTGAAAGGACCTTATAGATCTTCCGCTGAAAAGCCGGGATCCCGCAACACTTGTCCTTGCACACATTCAGATCTGGAATCAAAGGCAGGTATAGCAGCAGGAGGCTTAGCATTACATACGTGATGACCACTGAAATATCCCACACAATGGGAGATTGAATTCTTCCAAATAGGAGAATATGATGCAAGCGGTCGGGCCGGCCCATGTCCGTAATAATAACCAGTCCGGCCACCAGGGCAAATGCTACGGCCAGGATCTCAGCAATCCTGCTGATGGGTTTGATCCATTTGACACCTGCAAGCCCCAACACCGAGCTGATCAGCATCCCGATCAGACTGGCTGCCACAAAAAATACAAAGTTTGAGATATAGATCCCCCAGGAAATAAAATCGTTCAGTCCGGTAACCCCCAGTCCGTTCTTTATTTGCTGTATATAATAATAGAGGCATACAGCGAAAACAAGGAGCAGGAAAGCGATCCATATTTTGGAGCTCCGGCTCCAGTTCACATGGGCAAGCAATTCAGAGTCGATCCGGGCACTTTCCTTTTTCTTTAGTGATTCCATATATGATCTTGTTGGTTTCCATACTACTAGGCACCGGGCTTTCTTGGCGGAAGGTAATATACACTGGGCTTGGTCCCCAGCTCCGGCATCAGGGTATAAGCGAAATTGTCCTTCAGTAAGCTACTCAGCCTGACGGTTTCCCTGGTCGTTCCATTGGTAACAAGGTCTTCATTGGCATCTCCGAAATAATAAACGCCATTGGGACACGCAGATACACAATAGGGCAGCTGGCCTTTGCGGACCCTGTCCGCACTGAAGGCACATTTGGTCACGGTCCCCTTTTTCTGGGGAACATTCAGCTCCATATTGTAGGAGATATCCTTATACTTCTCTGCATCCCGGGGTTCAGTCCAGTTAAAAGTTCGGGCTGAATAGGGACATGCGGCAATACAAAAACGGCACCCGATGCAGCGTTCATTATCCACCAGCACAATACCATCCTGCCTTTTAAATGTTGCATCAACAGGGCATACCGAAACACAGGGGGGATTATCGCAATGTTGACAGGGCTTGGGCATGTAGTAGCTCAAGCCATTGGCTTCATCATGCATTTCAAGCACATTGATATGATGCTGTTCCGGCTTTAGCTGGTGTGCGTTCTGACAGCTTTTCATGCAGGCCCGTTCGTTTTTACACCTGGACAGGTCAATTACCATGACAAACTTTTTGCCTGGCATTCCTTCTCTTCCCTTTTTCTGGAGATATTCCCTCTCTGCTTTGTCTGCAACAGGCCTGATGGAAGCACTGTCTATTTCCACCAGGTGATTGTCCTGGGTGAGCACCTTTAGTGTGCTGGCACCACCTTTGTCAGGATTATTTTGACAGCTTGAAAGGACAAGGGGGGCTGAAAGCACTCCGGCACCGGAAAACCCAAGTTTTTGGAGAAAGCTTCTTCTACTGGATTTTGAATCCGGATCATTTTCCATAATGGTTCGGTGTTCGTTAAGAATAAAGTAGTTACGAAATATTCACCTCATAAGGTGTAACTTATGTTACAAATTGATACATAAGGGATTAATTTAGATTTGTTCTTAAGAAAATATGAGTTGGCACATATTCTTTACTGCCGGTGGTGCCTTCCCGTGTATTCAGGAAGATGGATCAGCAGGATGGTTATTGTATTATATAAACACGCAGTATGAGCGAATTGATAAACAACTCCAGGTACCGGAAAGAACGCCTTAAAGAACTGATCCTGAAATTACACAAAGGCGAATCACCGGAAAGCGTAAGACAGCAGTTAATTGAATCCATGCAGAACATCCTCTACGGTGAGGTGGTGGAGGATAGCATGGACATCAGAGACATGCTGAATGCCGGGGAACAGCCGGTTCATGAGGTACTGGCGGCCATAAAGAAACTCAGCGGCAAAGGCATTTTAGAAGTGATCGCCCCCTTTATCCCGGCTCCACTCCTGGATAAATCTTTAAGCCTGAATTATCAACACTGGCTGAATAAAAAAGGTGAAGAGGAATACCTGGTCTACTTTAAGAAATAAATCCGGCAGAAGCAAAACAGTCCACACGAAAACAACTGATGCAGAACCGGTGTTAAACCAGAGGATAAGAATTGAAAGAAGATGGGAACGAATGAATTTGAAAAGGGGAAGAAATTCACCTTCAATGAAGGCATAAGCGACGCGAACAATGCAGTGGCCTGCATTTTTCCTTCCCGGTGATTTATGACGACCTGTTGTATATCAGGCGTGGTCATGGAGATTTCTTATAAGCCGTGCAAAGCCATTGATGGAATATAAAGTAGGACTCAGTGAAAAGAAACTAGAGCTTCAAAAGTTTCCTTGTAAAGAAGGTTTGATCCGGAACGTTTATGCGTAAGAAACAGACCCCCTCACCCTGAGATTCCAGGCTAGCCTTTTCCGTATAGGCCCATTCCCATCCAATTTGTCCATGAACAGAAATAAAATGTACAGAAAGGATGAACATCGCAATAACTTTCAGGGATTTCATATGCTTAAGATTTGGTAACGAAGAAGACATATTTCAAATAACCATTTTTCTCAATGACCTGAAAAGCTACCCTATCGCCCGATTTGAATTTCTTATTACACATAGATGCCTCTCCAGATATAAACATGGTCTGCCACACCAGGGCCCGGGCTATTATCCTATACCCACGAAAGAATGGAAGTTTTCCGGATTGATTACCTGGAAGGTCGAATCAGGATAGGCATTGGCCCAGGCTCTAGGGGCCGCACAGTGCCGTTCTTTCCATTTCATTTCATAGGCAGACAGGGCCTGGCCACGTTCCTCAATGAGATCGATCTCCTGACGGTCGTAAGTCCTCCAGAAATACATGCGGCTTAAGTCTCTTCGGATTAGATTGTGTTTAAGCCGTTCCCCTATGACGTAGTTCACCCACAAACGACCGGTGTCATTGCGAATGGCCAGATCATCCAGATTGTTCGCAACAATATTCATAATACCATTATCATAGAAATACCAGCGGGAACTTTTGGATATTTCCTTCCTTAGCTTACGACTGAATCCTTCAATCCGGTACACCACATAGGCTTTGGATAGAAGATCCAGGTATTTCTCTACGGTATTCTTGCTCATTCCAAGCTGTTTCCCCAATTCCAGGTACGAGAGCTCAGATCCCACCTGTAGGGCGACCAGCCTGAGAAGTGACATCACCTTATCTGAACTCTTCAAGTTCTCGAATTTGAGAATGTCTTTCATCAGATAGGACTCTCTCAGATCTCTCAGGTACTCTTCCTTATCCTGTCTGGACGACAACAGAAATATTTCAGGATAATTTCCATATACAAGACGCTGCCTGAGCTGGTCAGTTTTCCTTTCTGCAGGAATCTCAGTCCAGAGCTCAGCTTCCGCAAAAGGCAACAGTTCAAACAATCGTTTCCTTCCTGTGAGGGGTTCTCCTGTTTTTTGAACCAGGTCGAAGTTTGAAGACCCACTCAGAATCACCTGCTTTTCAGGCAACTCATCATGTATCAGTTTGGCTATCAGTCCGATTTCCGGAATATGCTGTGCCTCATCCACAACCAGCATTTCGAAATCGGAAAGCAGGGAACGATAATTCTCCACCGTCCTCCTTTCCAGAACTTCTGCTGTGGACAGATCTTCACCATTCAGGATCTTACACGATTTTCCACTTTGGGCTACAATCTGCTTTAACAAAGTGGTTTTGCCCACCCTTCTGGGCCCTGATATAACTATGACCCTGCCTGCAAACAGTTGCCTGGAGATGCTGCCTTCCTGGAGTCTGTTAATGTAGTGAGGAATTCTCATTTTTACAAATTCGGTCATTCTATTGACCAAATTTACACTAATTATGTCAATTAATAAAATACTTTCCTCAGAAACCTATCTGCTGCATCGGACCTGATTTAGATTATATTTCATTAAATCATCCTGAATGTACCTCCAGGTACAAATAGCCAACTATTTAGGATTTCCATGATTTGACCTTCAGGAGGCTCAGCCCCTACCAGATTTATTGAAAATCTTTTGTCCAGTTGTGAACGGTAGATCTGCTCTATCATTTCATATTCCTTGTATTCGCGATCTTTCAGACCAAACAGGCCACTCGAACTCCGGGAGCTATTAAAAGATTCCCATTCAGATGTTAGCTGAAAGTTTTCTGTATTTGGGCTGTATAGATCTCCACAGGGTGTACATAGAAGGGCCAGGCAATAGACCAGATTTCTGCCGACAAAGCTTTAGCATTTCTTCATGATACAATTTACATGCTACTATAAGTTTAACTACTAACAGACAAAGTAAATTCAGATTTCAGCACGCTGAAAAGCCATGGCTTTCAATTCCTGCTCTGATCCTGGTATCTTGTACCTGGTTGCCACGCTCTTCCAGTTTCTCACAGCTGATTTGACCTCCGAGATAATTTCACTGGCCCGTTCATCACCCAATCGAAAATACGCACTTACATCCAGGGCAAGATCCAGATCCAGCGCATTATCAGTATCCGAAATATTTAGTTTCAAAGCACTGGCAGTTTCAACTGGATTCAGGTCATAGGCTGGAGACAACAACCAACCTCCTTCGCTCAGTAAAAATCCATGATTCCTCAGATGATCGTCTGCATTTGAAGTACATATGCTAAATACAATTCTTCGCCATAGCTCCTCCAGATCCCGATCAACATTGGCTCCATGAGTCGTAATGAATTCAACCAAATCAAGATAGCTGGCTCCATCTGTATGGTCCTGTCCGTCTTCATAGCCCAACAAAGTCATTGCCGAAGCAAAGTGCAATCTTTCGCCCCTTCCGGTCCGGTCGAATCTTTTGGTTAAAAACGTGTAATAATTGGATGAGAATTTCCGGACTTTTGATTCAGCCATAGTAATACCTGCAGCAAGCGCCAACTCATGGGTGACTATTTCCCACCCGCCACTATCTCCCGGATCACTTCTGCTTGGAAATTTAGCGATCCACAAGCTACCATCCCTTTCCTGAATACTTGCTTTTGGCCTGGCACCACCCAATGATGCACCGGGGTCAACGAGTATCCTTAACCATTTGAAGTACTCAGGATCATCGATTACATCCTCTTCTTCCAGACGTAGGCTGGCTTGCTCCAATTCACCAATTGAGGTCCATGGAGGACTTGCTAATGCTCTGTTATCATTCAAAAATGGACCATCCTCATCTAATTTGAATCTGAGTGCTCCCATTCTATGACCATCATAGACTCCTAGGAGATAATCCGTCTCAAATAATTTTTCTTCGGTCCTGTTCTCAAACCGTGCCAATGCAGCCTCACGTCTTCGCATAAGCGTACGCCCCCAGCGATCCGGAGAAGAATCTAAAAAAATATCAAAATTCTTCTGCTCTCCATTTTGATAATGCAATCCCGGGTACAATTGCAAACCGGGGTCAAGCAACTGTGAGGGACCCTGTTTCAGCCAATCATTATTATATTCAAAAGAGAAAACTTCATTCCCTCTCAATTGCTCCAAATACAGACATCCCATACACATGGGTTCGGGCATGCCTTTCCAATGCGCATATACATATACTGTTCGTTTATGACCCTGCCTGGCCATTATAAATTCCTTCTTTTAGGTGCTCTTTCATTTGTACTCATCTGAGCATCTTGTAATTTTCTGCCTAACTCATCATCTTTTGCAATAAGCAGGAAGTCCTTTCCCAGGCCTAACACTTGCAATACAAGCAGATATGATCCAATACTAACTGTTGGTGCTCCCTTCTCTATGGCAAGCAGCGTTGGCCTGCTGATATTGGCACGCTCAGCAACCTGCTCCATGCTCAGCTTTCTTCTTAATCGTGCCAGCTTCATATGATCACCCAGTTCATCAAGAATTCTTTTTGTCTTTGGAAGTATTACTATTTCTTTCTTTGTCATAACATCAATTATATCTTACAAATATAGTACTATTTGTTAATTATATTTAACATTATGCTTTTCTGTATTCGTTCCGATTGCTTAGTGGAAAAACCGGAAGCATTGGTTCTTCGTCACATTTGGGGATGTCTATCCGGATTGAGATAGGATCACCTTCTTCCGCAACAACTCACAAAGCTGGCCCTCCCTCTGCCCGTAATAAACACAGATATGTTGTATTAACTTCAGATGATAATAATCTTGGCTCTGTAAATCTTAGTTCCTCTTAATTCGATGAAGTAAATACCTTCTTTAAGGTCCCCCTTTTGCAATACATATTCCGATGTTCTAATAGTATTGATGATTCGGGTTGTTTTTCCCTCAAGGGTAATAATATAAAGATCGTATGGTTCACCATCCGGATTTTCAAATAAAATAGTCGAAGAATGTTCAAAAGGATTGGGGTAGACCTGAATATTATTTTCAGAAAAGGTTTCCATGCCCGTTATTTCTACATGATAGCATTCCGAAGTATCAACACAAATTCCATCATCGATGATAACGGCATAATTTCCGCTCGTAACAGGAGAAAATGTTTGATTGGTTTCCAGGTTGATCTCTGAATAATCATCATCACAGTTTACCCATTGATAAACGACTCCTGTTGCATCGGCACTCAAAACGTTGTCATTAACATACACAACTAAATTCGCTGTTTGAATTGTCAGGTGAAGGCTTACGACAGAGTCACAACCCGCGGCATTTGTCAGGATGTGGGTATAATCGCCCGATGCGGAATAGGTGGTTCCATACCATTCAAAGCTGTCGCAGGCAATGGCAGAGGTATCCCCGACAGATTCTTCTAATACGATTAGGTGCAGGTAATATATAGAATCACAGCCTGAAATGGTGGAATACGCATGCGAATAATCTCCCGGAATGGTATAGTCTGTTCCCTGCCAAGCGAAGATATCTCCACCGCACATACTATGAGATTCCTGTATTGAATAAGAAGGAAATACGCTCAGGTCAAGCTCGAAGACACTATCACAACCACCAGCCGTTAACAGGCTGTCCCTATAGATACCCGATTCAAGGTAATACTCTCCGCGCCAGAGCAGACTGTCTCCATGACAGATGCTTGTGGTTTCCGAGTAGACATAATCAAGGAAAACAAATGTATACAACGTGATCCATCCCGCTTCATTTCCGGATTCATCAAGGGTATTAATCCTGAGGTAATACACTCCGTTTCCAAGCAATGGATCGGGTGTAAACTGATTGACGGTTAAAAGCTCTGAAGGGGATTCCCCTGAGATATCCGTACCCCAGTAAACCATATATTCTAATGTTGCTGATGAGTTATCAAGTGCTCCTGACCATGTAAAAACGGGTAAGGGATTATTGGTGCACACCTCACTCATAGATCCAGGTTCTGAACAGAATGTGGGATTAGAAGGTGGTGTATTGTCAATGCTAAAAAGACCTGACAGATCACTGCTTTCCCAGACGGATTCATCTCCTTCAACAGATACTCTCAGCTGGTATGCATTCACCATATCCGGAAAATCATGAGAATCAAACCAGGCAGTATAGCTTTGCTCAGTATTATAACCTTCATATCGAATTTCTGACAACTCAATATCGTAAGTATCAAATACCGTTACGGGAGTTCCGTTGACGGTAAAGGAACAAGCAAAGGTATCAACCATCTGCTGAGGATGGGTAACTGTAAATGAAAACCAAAGTGTGTCCCTGTTTATCGGATCAACTTCAAGGTTATACACATCAGCGGGAAAGTTGCTGTTCTCAACCACATGAATGATGGCATCTGCACCAGGGGATTTTCTACCATATGCGTCGGTAACCACAAGTGATATGGGAATGCTTTGTCCGATCACCCAGCCGGCATCAAGCACATCAAGGGATTCACCGCTTGCATCATTCCCCCCGGCAATCATTGGGGAACCATCCATATCATCTGCCCCGTAAAGACCATCACCATC
Organism: Bacteroidales bacterium; assembly: GCA_029931975.1. Lineage (GTDB taxonomy): Bacteria > Bacteroidota > Bacteroidia > Bacteroidales. The sequence continues at coordinate 22,039 of JAOZQY010000049.1, forward strand.
CGTATCCCAATCATAGGATTCAATTTCGTCACATGGGATGTCCGGATCATAGGAGTCTGAAGCATCCAGCCTAACCGGGGTGTAGGAACCCCCAATATTTGTTGAGTAGTAGTCGCCGCCGGCATTTGCCACAGGAGCCTGATTGGTGAATGACAGCGTGGCTTCTCCGGTTTTGATCATTGTAAAAGGAGGAACACCGTTATCACTAAGCCTGAGAGCAACAGTATAGGGCAAAACAGTAATACTTTCCCCACTGCCGCTGAAATTCATTCTTTCATATTGATGTGGGACTACTTCTCCGGTAGTATCAACATCAAAATTTACTCCATCGTAATCAAAATCCCATTCATAAGAACTAATTTCATGGGCAGGTAATGCAGTGCTTGCAGAAGCATTAAATTCCATGGTAACCCCACATGAAGCTACTTCGGGTGAAACAGAAAAGGAAGGAGTAAGCGGAGAAGGTACAAGGGGATGAAAATCACCCATGTTGGCCCTGCTTCCGTCAGGATCGGCTGGAGAATTTTCATCTCCGGCATCAATACAGGGCGAAAGGTTGTACAGCGACAGGGCGCCATAGATAGTATCAGCAAATAGTGGATCATCCGCAATATTATTCTGACTGCCGGTATAGGGACTCTGAATAATACGACTGTAAGAAACGTTGCTTGTTGCTCCATTTGTCAGGGCTATATCATCAGGGGTATTATGGTAGAAGATACAATTCCTGATATCGGCATTGATCCCGGAAGCCCGGAGATGAATGGCTCCGCCTGCAGCGGACTGATTCCTGATGAAGGTGCAATTATGGATATCCGGCGATCCGGATCCACTTCCCCAGTACATCAGTCCCCCGCCCATGGAAGCATCCGCATTTTCAATGAAAGTGCAGTAATAATAATCCGCTTCCGTGTTTACATTTTTTACTGTAGCATTATCGGCTGCCGTATTTTTGTAAAAGACCGTATGCCTTGTTGTAATGGTAACATATCCATTATTATACACAGCACCACCCTGTGATGAAGCATTGTTTTCCCGAAACGTACAATGTTCGATAAGGATATTCTGAGTGTTCGCATCATTGAACATCCCTCCCCCGAAATAATCAGGATCTCCTGCACCGCTTGCATTTCCTTTTTCAATGATAAGGCCGTTGAGCAGGGTGTTATTCCCTCCTTTGACAACATGAAAGGAATTGTCGGCAGGAGCATCTACCACTCCAATATCTCCGCTCAGGATAGTGATATGCTGGTCGGGATCCCTCTCTGCCAGGGATGATTCCGTGCCTGCAAATCCACCATAAATATGTACTCCGTCCGGAATGCTAAAACTGGCAGTCCTGTCCCCGGAAACATGGTCCGATCCATCATCCGGATAATAAGTGCCTTCTGCCACCCATATATTCACTCCATACCATAAATCATCATCCATCAATGCATTCTGCAGACTGTTGTATGCATTGGTCCAGGATGAGCCGGTTCCGTCGCCTGCGGCTTCATGATCCACAAAAATAATATTACCTGTTGATTTCTGAACGCTTAGGTAAGGATACCCCCCGTTGATACTGGTATCGATTGCCCAGAGATTCTGATCCCCTGAATCGTCGTTTGGATTAGCTATAAAATCCCAGGCATCGTCAAGACCGTTTGTTGCCAGAGCGGTATAGGTGGCCAGGTTTTGCATTTCAAGCGGACTTTTGCCTGTACCTGCTGTCCCGGATGATATACCAGAGGTATGGATGTCCCAGAATGAATTGCTGACAGTCCCGGAATTTGCGCCGGCGAGTCCCCCGATATTAGTTAAACCTGAGAGTGGTCCCATGGAATAACATTTATCTATACTCCCCCCATTCGATCCTGCCAGTCCCCCGATAAAACTTGCCCCCTTTACAGCTACGCATGCATAGCTATTCAGGATCATTCCGCCCTCGTTGTACCCGGTAATTCCACCGACAAAATCGCCGGAGACGGAGATAAGGCCCTGGGCATTACATGCGCTAATTTTCCCTCCTTTGATAAGCCCGGCCAGTGACCCGACATAATTTGATCCGCCCGTAATGTCGATATTTTGTAGCACTATATTCCGGATGTCGGTTCCGTCAAAATAGCCGAAAAGGCCCACACCCTCATCACCAGAACGATTCATATAGAGCCCTTTGATACTGTAACCGGCACCGTCAAATCGTCCGGTAAAGGGGCTGACTTCATTACCAACAGGTTCAAATCCATAATATCCGCCCGACCCGTCACTGTTCCATGTTGAAGTTTCCGAAGCATCAATATCATTTGTCAGGTAATAATTGGCTGAAAGATCATTCCTCATATTTTGCAGGTCCGAAACATTCGATACGGGAATCCAGGATTCTTTCAACCAGATGGCACCGAATTCAAAAAACTCAGTAGCGGAACCATCCCAATACGGACCATCCTGGTAGGTTTCTCCTCCTCCGCCCCAGAAGCTTCCTGTCATACAGGCTCCGTACCACCATGCCGATTCATAGTAATTATTACTGCAATTGCCCGACCATGCATCATGATCGCTGTCCCGGGTCGATAGAGGTCTACCGTTGTGATAAGTAAATATCCCGGGAGAGGCAGTTCCTTCGGTATGGATGGTAAGGGATTCATTTGACATTTCCAGGGCGTAAAAATTATCTTCATCCAGGGAAAAATCATAGTATGCCCTGTGCGAAAGGCTGGAGGGAGATGCCCCCATATCAAGCCTTGCACTATTCCCAACAAGGTTCCAGCTGGGGACTTTCATAAACATATCAAATGTAGTAATGTCTGAAGACAGGGATCCGTTCAGGTTCAAATCGCTTGTGCCAGTCAGCTCGTTCCAGTAGGGCCTGGGGCAATTGGCAACACCTGCATTACTGAGTAATACCAGGGTCCATCCCTCCCCGTCGGTGCTTTGGTCAAAATAGGACATAAAGGGATTATCATCTCCGGGTCCGTCGGGATCAATCCAGTATAAACCATCTGTTTTCTCGGGATGAATGGCCTTTAAGTGAGAGGCTGAAAGAGCCGGATTGCCAATGCTTCCCAAATCAGATTGCTGGGAAAATGAATTGGTTATAGTTATAAGAGGGAATACAAAGAGTAACACCCATTGGATTCTCCAATGAAAAGACTTGAAATAATTCATTTGAGTAATGATTTACGAAAAAGGATGCATAAAAGACTTAAGTAAAATATGAATTCTAAGATATACATTTCATAAAATAGTTCGAACTATTACCAGAAGGCTGCCTCGTGTTCGCGCCCAACAAGCTGAAAGTATCGTCTTCCACTGTGGTGATTAGATTTTACGGTAAAATTATATCAAAGTTTCATTTTTGTTTAATGTCCTGTTGTAATGTGCCAAACTCGGGGAGTTTTCCTCTCCAATCAATAATCTTATCAAGTTCTCTGCTGTAAAAAACCCAGTATACCTTAACCGAGTGTCCGAATTAATGGGGGAAGTCCACACTAGATAGAAACCCAATTCCTGTACAAAGTGAACAAACAATCATGATTTATCATTGTATATTCATACTACAACTTTGATATTGCAAGGTAAATGTGTATCTTGATACTAATTTTACTGATATGTATATCAAAAGAACCATTACAGAACAAGTTGCAGACAGTTTGAAAAAGTCTCCGGTAACAGCAATACTGGGAGCAAGGCAGGTGGGAAAGACAACCTTATCAAAGGTATTAATTTCTAATATCCCTGAAGCACTTTATATTGATCTGGAAAAACCTTCAGACAGGGATATGCTGTCAGATCCGGAGAATTTCTTCAGGGTTTATAATAACAGAATTATCTGTCTTGATGAAATACAGTTGTTGCCGGACATCTTTCCTGTAATGCGCAGTATCATAGACGATGATGATTTTGATATAAAATTCCTGATAACCGGATCAGCTTCTCCCCAATTATTGAGGCAAAGTTCTGAAACTCTGGCCGGACGTATAACATTTTTCAAGCTGTCACCTATCGCTCTTTACGAGCTGGACCATGCTTTCTCGCTGGACAGATATGCCTTGCGGGGAGGATTTCCCGTAAGCCTTTTATCAGATCAGGATGAAGAGAGTTTCAGATGGAGAGAAAATTTTATTTTAACATTTTTGGAAAGGGATTTACGTCAGTTTGAATTCAATATTCCGCCGGAAACAATAAGACGTTTATGGAAATTGATTGCTCATACCAACGGACAGGTATTGAACTATTCACAGTATTCATCAACATTGGGAGTGAGTGATATGACCGTAAGGAAATATGTTAGCATTCTTGAGAGCACTTTTATGCTAAGACTTCTGCAACCATATCATCTCAACATAAAAAAAAGACTATTAAAGAGTCCAAAGCTCTATATTAAGGATGCCGGAATAACCAATGCTTTATTGAATATCCGGGAATTTACCGAGTTGTTTTCCCACCCGGCATATGGTGGAGTCTGGGAATCTCTTTGCATTGAAAATATCATTGGGAAATTTAGTACGTGGGAACCCTACTATTACCGAACATCCACCGGTAATGAATTGGATTTGATACTGACAAAAGGCAATAAAAGAATCGCAGTAGAATTGAAAACATCATCAACGCCAGGTGTCACAAGGGGATTTTGGCAAGCCCTGGAAGACATACAAACAGACCGGGCTTTTATCATTGCACAGGTAAAACAAGCGTATCCATATAAAAACGGCGTCTGGGTCTACCCCATTAAAGAATTTCTAAAACTGGAGGATTTCTAATCATATGTTTCCTAAAAATGGGGAAGGCTACAAACCTGCCGTCCAGCTTTTTAGGATAGGCCCAAACACCAGTTTCAACAAATAAGCTATCTTTATCGCTTCATGTATACCCCTTTCTTTCCGCCTGCGGCGGATCAACTCATAAATTAATATGACATTTGAAAATCTAAATATTATAGAACCTGTATTAAAGGCACTCAGAAAAGAAGAATACAGCACCCCCACTCCTGTGCAGGGAAAGGCCATCCCCCTGATCCTGAAAAGAAAGGATGTA
>JAOZQY010000117.1 GCA_029931975.1 Bacteroidales bacterium
TCACAGTATATAAATATGGGTCTGCTTTTGCATTCCACAAGTGTGGATTCTTAATATGAAAATCCTGAGTAGTGGAAATGACAGAATTGAATTCTATACTTTCCTCTTTTCGGTGAGAGGCTATTTCCTTGCCATCTGCATCGGTAATTACTGTATTTAGCCATACAGTCTCCGGCATATTTTCAGCTACCACTTCTTCATTTAGCAATTTCCAGTCAAAACTTACCAGTCCACCATAGGCAATGTCATTGTACTCAATTTTAACTTTTACCTTTTCATTTGCTTCTAATTTAACTTCAGTCGATTTCCTAACCGGAGCTTGCTGTTTCCAGTTGTCGATTACTTCTTTGTCATCAAGAAACAGACGTGATCCATCATCACTTCTAAGTTCAAATTTATATATACCGCTTGATGGTGGCATAAAACTGCCGGTCCAGCGAATTGAAAAATTATCAACCGGTATTCTTGGGTCTGGAGATTCAGTACCAAAATCAAAATTCAGTGTCTTATCAATCCTTGTGAAAACCGGTTTGCCTTCGCAATTTGCATTATCATAGTATTCCCCTAAGAGTCCGGAATCATCTTTTCTGGAATCGGGACTATTATCGTGAATATCAGCCCGAAGTTTTGATTTATCTTTTTGGACATCAGGGCTAAAAAGTTTTAGATCGTTCTTTAAAACTGGCACAAAGGGATGGTAATCCAGGATAGTCTCAACGCTAATGTCTGCAGCCTGATCCGATACATTGTTTTGTTTTATATACACTCCGGATGAACTATAATCTAAGGGTGAAATACAGACATTGGATGTTTCAAAAACTGTAACAGGACGATAAATTCCTCCGAATACCGGATATAAAACGACCCCATTGGGAGCAACATCGTGTCGTATGGAATTGTCGGCACGTACGGATATAAGATTCTCTCCAGATAGATTCAGATAGCCAGTTATATCAAAAGTAAAAGCCGAATAAGCTCCCTTGTGATTTCCGATATATTTCCCATTCACAAAAACTTCTGCTGTTAATCCAACACCTTCAAAGCGAATAAAATAACGATTATCACCTTTTGGTGCTTCTAAGTTCAAATTAGTTCTGTACCAGCCAACACCACGGTAGTAATTATTTACACCTTCATTCAAAATATCTTTTGCATTCCAGGTATGCGGTATGCTTACCTCATCCCAATTGTCATAAGACACCATAACAGGACTTTCGGCACGGGAGCAATCTCCCTTGTAAAATATCCAATCGCTTAGTTGGAAACTATTTCTTTGTTCAAGAAACTGTTGAGCATAGACAGGACTATAAGCAGTTAAGCCCAGTAATAAAACAACACCAAATCTAAAAACCTGTGGAAATTTCATTTTTCCCATAATAATACCTTTAGCATTTTTAAATTCCATTTTTTCACCCAAGCTCCTCACCACCCCAAATCCTGTCCCTCTTCAAAATCATACACTCCACATTTTTCTGCCCATTTATTATGTAATCCTTCAAGTTCCTCTACTTTTTCAGGATAGGTAGTGGCTAAATCATTCAATTCAGTCCGATCCAAATCCAGGTCGTATAGCTCCCACGCTTCACCACTGAGTGCAACCAGCTTCCATTTCCCCTGACGAACAGCCTTGTGACCTTCGCGATACCAGAACAGTTCTTTATGAATATCAGCTGTCTCTCCTATTAAAACAGGCAACAGACTTTTTCCTTCCAGTGCTGTAACAGGTTTATTATTATATGTTTCCGGATATTCAATGCCAGCTACATCACAGCATGTAGCCATGATATCCATTATATGTCCCTGGTGCCCGGTAAACTCTCCATGTTGCTTAATCTGAGCAGGCCAGGAAGCAATAAAAGGAGTTGCTATGCCTCCTTCATGCATCCATATTTTATAATAACGGAAGGGAGTATTGCTGGCATTGGCCCATGAGAAACCATAACTCTGATATGAATCGACACCCCCGGGAGGAAGATCATCTTCTCTCCAGTTACGCCCATAGGGACCACCTTGAGCACTGGCACCATTATCAGCCAGGAAAATAACCAGTGTATTCTCTTTCTGACCTATCTGCTTAAGCTTATCCATAATTTTCCCGATTCCCTGATCCATTCTGTCTATTTGAGCTGCATAAACAGCCATCTTAAGATCCATTGCCTCTTTATTCTCGACATCCTCCCAAGCCGGAGCATCTTTATCCCGTGGAGTTAATGGGCTGTACTCTTCGTCAAATAATCCCATTTCAAGCTGACGCTGATAGCGGTTTTTACGAATTTCATCCCATCCCACCATGTATTTGCCACGATACTTTTCAATGTCTTCAGGAAGGGCATGAAGAGGCCAATGCGGAGCAGTGTAAGTAACATACATGAAAAATGGATTATCATTTTCTCCTGCAGCATCCAGCATTGAAACAGCATTCTCTGTAATAGCTGTAGTCATATAAAATCCTTTTTTGGGTGGATGATAAATCTGACCATCTTTTTCCATAACTCTTACAACATCAGCCCTCTTTCCTTTTGTAATATCGAAATAATTAGAAGCTCCACTAATGAGACTGAATGAATGATCAAATCCACGATCTGTTGGCCAATTCGGTCTGAATTCACCAACATGCCATTTTCCGGAAATATAAGTACCGTAGCCTGCTGTCTGTAAAACTTCAGCGATGGTTACAGTTTTATCGTTCAGGTAGCCCTGATATGGTCCGGGTTTACCTCCACCCTCTTCATGCATAACCATATTTCCCATACCGGCCTGATGTGAATACACTCCGGTTAACAATGATGCCCGGGTAGGACAGCATATTGCATTATTGTAAAACTGGGAAAACCGCAATCCCTCTTCTGCAAGGCGGTCAATATTAGGTGTATTGATCTCTCCACCATAGCAGCCAATATCGGAATAGCCCATATCATCTGCCATGATCAGCAGGATATTGGGTTGCTGAACAGGTCTGGTACAACTGTGATTGACTCCGCTTGCTACCAATGCAAGTGATATGTAAAGAAAAGTGCTTAGAAATGTTACCTGTTTGTATCTCATGATATTTTCAATTGTTTAATCCTCTTCATCCCAATAGCCTCTGGGAATTTTATTTGAATACGGAAAGCCGGTCACTCGATCTAGATTATCACTCTTTCTCCTTTGATAAGCTGGATAATCTCCTGTACTGTCGCGCCATTTTTCCAGTTCTATTGCCAGTTCCCTTCCGATCTCCAGATATTCAGCCTCATCAGCAACATTAAATAATTCATAGGGATCCTTTTCCAGATCATATAATTCAACTGCAGGTCTGGGACATTCAAAAAGCCGCTCCTGTGCTGCTGTTAACTCCCCCTGCTTTTGCTGCTTCTTTAATTCATAAAAAGAAGGATTTGCACCAACGATACCATGTGGCCACTCGATATAGGCATTAAGTATGAACTTGTACCTTTTCGAACGCACGCTCCTGATATGCTCATCTGTACCGTGCCAGTTGCGTTCACTAAAAACATAATCTCTTCCGGGAATAGTCTGATCGGTAAATATTCTTCTGATACTCCTGCTATAGATATCCTCTGGAACAGGCTCCCCGGCAACATCAAGAAGAGTAGCTGCAAGGTCAATCGAGCTTACCAATTCCTCGTATTTCGAACCGGGGGGTATTATCCCATCCCAGGCAAATATCAATGGCGTTTTAATACCTGCATCATAAACCGTTCCTTTCCCTCTGGGAAACGGCATTCCGTTATCGCTGAGAAACACAATCAGTGTGTTCTCTCTCAATCCACGCTTCTCCAGTTGCTCAAGCATTAATCCAATATGCTTATCCATCCGGGAAATTTCATCGTAATAATCTGCCAGGTCACGCCTTGTTTTCTCCGAGTCAATAAGATAAGGAGGCACATATACATCATCCGGATTATTAACTTTCTTTATTGGAGAATCATTATATTCCCGATGTGGATCAACAAAGCCAACCCAGAGAAAAAAGGGTTTATTTTGTACACTATCCAAAAAATCAGTAAAATAATTCACAGCTTCCCGGTTCCATTTTGCCTGATCTTTAAGCCAGATCTGAAACCCATTATCATACCAGTTAAACTGCTCGTTGGCATATTTACCTCCATAGTGTTTTTTTAACATACATCCGGTAAAATAACCTGCATCCTGAAGATAGGAGGGTAGTATCTTAATACCTTCTTCCAGGGGGGCATGCAGATCTTCAGTACCAATTGTATGAGCAAATTGCCCCGAAAGCATACTCGACCGTGACGGGCTACATTGAGATGCTGTTAAAAAGGCATTTTCAACAAGCAAGCCCTGCTCTGCAAGTGCATCGATATTCGGCGTGTGTATGCCAGAATTCCCATAACATCCGAAATCCATTCCGGCATCATCCGCAATAAACACCAGGATATTGGGCTTTTCGCTACTCTGCCTTTCTGGCTGTGCGGACAGATTTCCGAATTGCGTGATCGCCAGACAGGTAAGCAGAACTGCAGTATTAATAATATTTCTGTGAGTCATAGTACAAAACGAATTATTGGTTTGACGGCATTGACTGATACCAGGTAGTGACCTGATTTGAAAGTTCTCTGGTTATCTCAGGATATTTCTCTGCAAGATTCGCTGATTCGCCAGGGTCAGTAATTACATTAAACAGGTTTGGTCTGTCGCCATTGTAATCACAAAGCAGTTTCCATTGACCATGCCGCACAGCAAGATCGGGCAGGTTTTTGAAACCATAGAAATCCTTGCGATCCGGGGGACGGCTGAAAAAGATGGGTTCCTCTCGGGGTGTTTCAGACTTGCCAAGCAGTGTATTCAGGATCTCCTCGCCATCATATGTGACATCTGCTGGTGGTTTTGCACCCGTCAGTTTAAGAAAGGATGGCAAAAAGTCGATGGCTGCAAATACTGATGTATAATTCCTGGTGCCCATAGCTTCCCGGCTCATCAGACCAGGTCCCCAGGTAATCAGTGACGACCGTATACCTCCTTCAAACAGATTGGTTTTGCACCCTTTTAGAATCCCTGCCTCTCCTGCACCAGGCTCATGTCCGTTATCGGAACAGATCAGAATCAGAGTATTATCACACAGATCCTGATTTCCCCGCACATAATCGAAAAGGGGAGCCAGTTGCCTGTCCATCTCCTCCAGCACTGCCAGATACAGTTCACGCTTGCTATTCCCCCACTTCTCTACCGGGGGAAAGAAAGGAGAGTGCACATCGTCGGGCCAAACGTTAATATAAAAAGGTTTCTTTTCGGACTCTGCCTTCTTAATAAATACCATGGCAGCATCCACAAACCCACCTGTTATGGTGGAGCGCTGCATCCATGTAACCGGTCCGCCAAGAATTTCCGCCTCAGCCCAGATCCTGCCAGGCTCCTCCCACCCCGGCTCCATAGTAAGCGGAAGAAGTTTCGGGCCCATTCCTTCAAAGTTGGTCAGGGACTCGTCGAAACCATAATCAGTGATCAGCGGCGCCTCAGCCACATCTCTTTGTCCACCCATGTGCCACTTGCCAAAGTGCCCGGTTGCATAACCGGCTTCCTTCAGACTGCGAACAAGCATTGGCGCTTTTGGATCAAGCCAGTTTGCCAAACCTCGTTGCTCATTGATTTCATAATTGTTCAGGTAGGAAGTGATTCCCCAACGCTGTGGATACTGTCCGGTTGAGATCGCCACACGAGATGGCGAACAGATGGGTGAATTGACGTAGAATTGTTCAAACGCAATGCCTTCGGCCGCCATCCGGTCGATATTTGGCGTACTTGCGTCCTGGTTGCCAAAACATGACAAATCTGCCCAACCCATATCATCAATAAACACCAGAATAATGTTGGGCCTGGTGTCGCCACTGCCTGCCCAGACAAACTGCGGCATGGCTGCTACAATGAGGACTACAGTTATCTGCTTCAGAAGAACTTGAAATACTCTCATGGCCCAATCACGGTTTTGTCCAGATCTACTTCGCTAATAATATCCATCGTTTCACCACTGTCAATAATCTGAAAGAGATGCAGCCGTTCACCCGGACTGTTATTTGGCTGGTGAAGGGCCATCATTAACTGGCCGTCAAATGAGCTGAAAATCATACCATGCCCGCCGTTTTTCTCATAGATGATCTTTTGTTCCTTCCATGGACCGCTGATTTTTCCCGATTCGGAATGGGTCAGTAGAACGCAATACCCTTTTTCTGGAAGTATGGTGGACCATATCATAAACAAGCTGTCGCTCTTTTGGCTTCTGTAGAGGAAACATCCATCTGTTACTTTTCCATGATCTGGAGATTGCCTTGCACCCGGGGCACCGGATGCTTTAAACAGAAGCTGTGGTTCACCGATAGTGCCAGAAAGGTCATCCTTCAATTGAATTAAGTCCATTGTACCATCAATGATTTGTACCCATTCGTGACAGAAGACCATATAGGGCTTTTCTTCATCGATAAAAAGAGTACCATCCAATGCCATCCACTCTTCAGGTGTATGTGAGCTACTTTTAAATGCTTGAAAAGGGCCCAGCGGACTGTCGGCATGATAGATATGGGTGCCACGGATATGCATGCCGGGCCAGTTATCCTTTTCAACTGGTTTATTTTCAGGAATAGTATCTCTTAAGGTCAATGTAACAAAGAGATAGAACTTGCCATTGTATTGATGCATTTCAGGCGCCCAAACCGATTTGATACCTGCATCATCGGGCAATGTCAGCACAGGACGGGGTGCTGTCCAGTTTATCAGATCTTTACTTGTGTAGACTTCCACGCCAGTGAGATCGCTGTCAGCACGATTGGCTGATTGGGCATACATATAATAGGTTTTACTGTCTTGATCGGCATAGATAAAAGGATCCCGGATCCTGATATCTTCTATCTTCAGCAATGATTTAGCTGTCCGGGAATCGGATGTAAAATGAATCTTCAGATGATGTGCTTCAGGGCCGGCCACATCCATACAAACATAGGCTGATTCTCCGACCTGCTTCATAGTATAGTTCACTTTCTCTCCATCCATGGTGAGAGAGGAGACCTGCAGATCCGGTGGAAGTAAAATTTCGGTTTTTGTCTCTTCGGCTGTTCCCGTGAATTGCAGATTAAGCTCCTGTCTTTCATTATCATATTTATAGGAATAACTCAGATACCCATCCGATGCTTCATATTTGATGCTTGCATTTACTTCATTCACGTCAGAGGCCGCCCATCTCGGGGCCAGCAATGCCTGGTCAAAGGCCACACCGACATCCTTCACACCTGCCAGTCCCTCAACCAGTGCATAAACTACAGCTGCAGCGCCCCAATTATCAGGTATACCGTAAGATACCGCACCCGGATCAAAGAACACAGGCACATCAGAAAGGGTGACACCCAGGACAAACCACTTTGTATTGTTTTTAACTCCTTCAAAATCAATGGATTTTATCACTTTCTCAGGATGGGGATTGTTAAGGCCGTAAACAAAAACTCCCACATTGTGAAAAACCTTATTCTCCCCCCGCCATGCCACCTTACATACCGGCATTTTCCTGTTTCTCGGGGGATCGTTGGGCATCCACCAGCCTCCAATTTTCCCATCGGATATATAGTCGGTGTAAGAGGAGCCATCTTCATACTGCAGTGTAAGGGATCCGGCAAGTGCGCCACCGGCCTTTGTATGCAGAAGATAAATAGACCCGGCAGTCTCTCCCACCGAAAGGGAAGAATGGCTGGCATAACCCTCGGCTCCGGAGAGTCCCAGGCAGGCACGCCGTTCGTTATCAGCCGGATCAATTACAGAGAAAGGAATATCCTGAAATATTTGATCCCCAACGATCATTTCCCGCAAATCATTACCACCCTGACCCGTCCAGCCAGGCACGCCATCAGCACCTTCACCTGAAAAATCGGTATTGGCAACGGACTGCATATCCAATTTTGTGAAATCACGCTCAGGTGCTTCTGTCTTTGCACCGCGGTATGTACAATGAAGGTAATTGTCGGTTTTTTCAGCAAGTGCTTTGAGGCGGTTAAGAATATCAACCCCATACTCCTCATACCCGTTCTCGAAGGCCCCATGGGCCAATTCACCGGCGACGATTGGCGTCACTCCCCCATTCACATATTCCCACTTAGCTGAATGCTTGTTAAAGCCACTTTCAAAAGGGGGATAGATCGCGTACCATTCGCCGGGGGATGATTCCGGCATCTCCCTACGGATCTCCTGATAGGTCTGAATAATACTTCTGCACTGCTCGCGGGTCAGATCACGATTCAATGAGTAAGCATTTGAAAGGGAAACTAACTTTGACTGATCGACTCCCAGGTCACGTATAAGGTCCGGATCCTCCGGTACATGATGGGTATAAAACCGACCGTTCCAGGAGAGCTTATCCAGGCGCTGCTTGATATCTATACCCAGTTGACGCACCTCCCCTGCCTCAGATTCACGACCTGCATACTCAAGCATTTCAGACAGGTAACGGCAGCCAACTAGTAGTCCGGTATTATCTCCGAACATTATGCCGAAACGGGTTTTGTCCTTATCAATAACCATTATATCACCTGTAATTGCAGCAT
>JAOZQY010000118.1 GCA_029931975.1 Bacteroidales bacterium
GTCTGATCCATGCCATGAAGGGCTTTCACTTTTAGCTGGGTTCTTATTCCCGGAGCTCCCGGATAGACCCAGATCACATATTGCACCGCCACCTGGGTTTCGTAATGTATCTCGGCAACTACTTCAATATGCTCAGAGGTAAAATGTTCATCATCACTGATCTTTGCAGTGAGAGAGACCAGCTTTGCCTGGGTAGTGTCGTTAATTAGTCCGGGAAGTAACCAGTCACACGCATAACGGGCTTCTTTTGTACACCATTCACGACCCGATATTAGATCTTCTATACCAACCGTTTGTAATCCGTTGCCTGTCCAGTTCCAGGTTCTTTTCACTACTTCGGAGGAGACCACCAGTTGGTTTCCTGATGTATATACTTCTGCTGTTGCTAAATCAGCATCAACATTTGGAAGTGAACCAAGCTGTGCAAATGATTCCTGGTGGAATAATAGTAAAACAGAGATGCTGATGGTTGATATCAGATAGAATATTGTTTTCATAGTATTGTCTCTTGTAATTAATTTTAATTCTCAAAAAATAGTTGGATAGGAACAATACAATGAAGATATATATTGAAATTGGATTTATTCAGTATTTAAACTAAAAGGTAGAATCATTTAATGCAAATCATAGTTCGGTTTGTGCATTGTTCTTTGTTATCCATTGATGTATATTTATTCACTTAGCCTAAGATGACAAATCTTTTAGATATGATTCAAAAAACATTTCTTTTAGTTTCTTTTTTGTTGCTCATTGGATGCAACGGCGAACAAGGTAAGAAGCAATCCCCGGATAAGCAGAATGTTACTCAGCTTCTTTCTGATCCGGAGGCTTTTGCAAATATCGACTCACTGCCGCTGATACCATCGAAAACAAGTACGGTTTACCGTGCAAAAGAGGGTGAGTGGCAATACAATCTGCACTCGTACCTATATCGGTATGATAATAAATTCTGGGCCATGTGGTCATCAGGACCGGTAAATGAAAGCGATCGCAACCAGGCAATACACTATTCCACATCGACCGATGGTCATAATTGGGAAAAAGCAGAGATTATCACCAATTCTCCTATTGCTGAAGACGGAAAACCCGGGATAGTTGTTGCACGCGGACTTTTGGAACTCGACGGAAGGTTTCTTGCACTTGTTGGATATATGGATAGCATAATTGGAGTTGGACCGGAAGTATATAAAAGAGGGTGGGCGAATCTGAAGCTGCTGCACTTCGAATGGGATGGAGAAAAATGGATCGATCGTGGTGTATTCCTTGATGACTATATGAACAATTACCCACCGCGCCCAATTAAAAACAGAATGTTTATGGTACTGAGAGATGGTCCCAAACGGAAAATTTACACTGCACTCTCTAAAACCGTAAAAGGCAAGGAGTGGATTTCAACGCCACTGCCTAATGATCCACCCCTTAATCGTATGAGTGAGCCTACATGGTACACCGGTCCGGATGGAGTTGTTCACCTGATATTTCGCGATAAGGAGCGTGAAGGTTTCCTGTTTCATTCTGTTAGTCTCGACGATGGCCACTCGTTTACTGCACCAAAGCAGACAAATTACCCCGACACTCCCTCCAAAAGCTTCACCGGGAGGCTTTAATCCGGCACTTCTACGCTACAAGGCACCAGAGCTGCGTTACCCGGGATTGGCCAAGGCGAGTCGAACTTTTCAGTATCCTCATGCTATTGAGCACAATGGTTCTCTGTGGGTAATCTATGGAACCAACAAAGAAGACATTGAAATTTCAGAATTTGACCTGAGTGAATTACAAAAAGCAGCAGGCTGCGCGGATCAATAAGATATTCCATTCGTAGAGGCGTTCAAATCAACACCCAAAGATGTGGCTATTGAGGGCTGGATGGCTATCCGGTCTATGGACGACAGGCACATGGTTGCAGTGGTATCCAAGCCTGCACTCTTTACGTTTCAAAACCGGGAGTATTCATGCATACACAGCTCCCCCACATTTGGTCCGCTTAAACCGGGAGAGACAGGCGCGAACCTTACACGTATTTATTTTGTTGAGGCTACTTTTGCATGAGCAAATCCCATAAAATCTCCAAGTGGACACTCAACTGATGGATGCTTCTGGTTATCCCAATAAGCACGCACTAACATACTCCGCAGTGCAGTTTAGGGCCCAGAGTGGCAATTGCCAGAATTCAAAAATAACCAGTCCGCCCAGATCCTGTATTTTTTTATTGAAAGAAAAATCGGAAATCTCACCATTCGGAAAATTATCACCATAGTAGTGGATGGAGGTATCTTCAAGCTTATCCCAGTTACTGAAATCGGCTTTCAGATTTACCCCATTGGGATACTCCCGTTGGATCAATAAGTTATATTCCTGAACATATTCCCACCATAGTCTTTGACCCGTTTCGCTTAACTCATAATAGGACACAACCGAATTAATACTCCAAAACCAAGGATTTTCTGGTGTATTTTCGTGCTATCCATAGTGATCAAAGCAGATTTCACTTCAGGTTTCAGGATGGCACCATGGAATCTGCACTCCTTTCCATAAAAGCGCAACTGATGGCGAGTAACGTCGAACAGGCAATGTTGTTCAATAATCTGTTTGTCATTCAGAAATACCCTGATGATCATATCATGACCAACTGTTACTGTTAAGCTGCTAACCTCCCCGGTATATTTTGTTTTTGCTTTGATAAATGTTTCCTCAGGATAGCGAGGTAACTTATCTATGGTGTCGTTTTGCTTCACATTGTGAAAGCCCCAGGAGTCATAAAAACGCTGGTGTAGTTCAATAAAATTATCTGTCAGCTCAATATTGAAAGCAGCACGGGATCCACTAAAAACCCATTTTACACTGCCATTCTCCAGAATTATTTTGTCAAAGATAATTGTTCTGAAAAAAATAGCAGGCAATAATTCATCGGGATAAACACCTTTGAATTGATGTCCGCCACCCCAAACCCATGTGAGACTTTCCTCCGGATTACGAATAAAATCCAAACCACTGGTTTGATAACTGCAACTGTTTTCCTGTAATGTATCAAGTTCAAGATTAACCCGGGAATAATACCGGTTGTATCAGTTTACACTTCCAATCAGTTTTGCCTCCTGAGCAGACAGTATCGAAACAGTGCACGACAGGAACAGAACAAGTGATGCAGTAAGAAATTTCATAGGGGTCAGTGATTTAATGCAAAATAGCTTAGATTTTCCGATCCGGCAATCAATAAAGCTTATTTCATTACTTTTGGATATAGCAAACCGAATACAAGAAATTGATGATATCCAGAGCTGGAAAATATCTGCTTTTTACATTTCTGTTAAGTCTTTCAGTCCTGATTTTATCAGCTGAAGTCAGGCTTCCTGCAATCCTTGGAAGTAATATGGTGATTCAGCGAGAGCAGGATTTCAGGCTCTGGGGTTGGGCCGAAAAGGGAGAGGAAATATCGATCACATTCAACAACACAGCGTACCCTGTCCGGGCAGATAGGGAGGGAAAATGGATGGTGACACTACCAGCAATGGAAGCGGGTGGACCCTATGAAATAATTATTCAGGGGAGCAATCTGATTACTCTTAAGAATATTCTTTTTGGGGATGTATGGATCTGTGCCGGGCAGTCAAATATGGGATGGCCACTGGGCCTGTTGCCCGATAGTCTTACAGAATGTAATCAGGCCAATTATCCCGAAATCAGGATATTTCAGGTTCCCTGTACAGTTCAATATACACAGGCAGAGGATCTGCAGGACGGAAACTGGAATGAATGCAATCCGCAGACCATTAGTCAATTCTCTGCTGTTGGGTACTATTTTGGAAGGGCGTTGCACAAAGATTTGAATGTCCCGATCGGACTGGTTAACAGCAGTTGTGGAGGGACCAATATAGAAATGTGGACCAGCGGACAAGCCCTGAGTTCAATGGATGAATTCGCAAACATAGCCGAGGATTTGAAAAACTTTGATCCTGTCAAAGCAACAGCAGTAAAAAAGAGAGAAATTGAGGCATTGCTGGATCGAAACAAGGGTACTGCTCCTGGATTAGAAGGGGAGAATGCGCTTTGGGCTGACCCGGAGCTTTCTATGATCGGTTGGGGCCATACGGAACTGCCCCGGCAATGGAAGGGTACTGATTTTCGAAGTATAGATGGTGTCCTCTGGTTTAGATATAACGTCGACTTGCCGGAAGAAGTTGTAGACCGGGGAATAATCCTTGAACTGGGACCTATTGATGACTCTGATATGACGTGGGTCAATGGCCATCTGGTTGGCCAGACTACTATGAACCAGTATGCGAACAGGATTTATCATGTTCTGTCCAACATCTTGCAGAAAGAAAAAAATGTAATTGCTATCCGGGTTTCAAATAAAGGGAGAGGTCGTGGTTTCTACAGCCTACCCCGGTATTTCAGGATCACATCCGGAGATATCGAAATTCCGCTAGCAGGTATCTGGAGGTACCGGATCAGTCCGGAGGGACTCCATGTAAATTTTCCTGAAATCGTCGGCCCTGATAAAAAGCCGTCCCTTCTCTATAATGGAATGATCCATCCTCTTCTCAATCTCTCCATCAAAGGAGTTATCTGGTACCAGGGAGAAGCAAATACTATTAGTCCCACAGGATATGATGTTTTATTTCCAATGCTAATAAGTGATTGGCGCCTGCAATGGGGAAGGGATTATCTTCCCTTTTTGTTTGTACAACTTCCCAATTACAGGCATCCCCGGAAGCAACCCGGAGATAGTAACTGGGCGGAAATAAGAGAAGCTCAGGCCATGGCCCTTGATCTTCCGGCAACAGGAATGGCCGTGACAATTGATATTGGAGAAGCAGAGAACCTCCATCCGCCCAATAAACTGGAAGTTGGGAAACGACTGGCACTCACAGCAATGAAAGTAGCTTATGGAAAAGAGATGGTATATTCAGGTCCTCTATTCAGGAAAATGGAAATTGAAGGCAAGCATGCTATACTGACCTTCGACCATGTGGGGACAGGACTTACAGCGAAAAGTCAGTATAGCTACCTGAAGGGCTTCACCATTGCCGGAGCAGATGGAAAATTCAGATGGGCCAAAGCATTCATTCAGAATAACCAGGTTTATGTGTACAATGATCTGATTATGGATCCTGCGGCAGTCCGCTACGGGTGGGCCGATAATCCGGATGATGCGAATCTTTATAACAGGGAAGGACTACCTGCTTCACCGTTCAGAACAGATCGGGGGAAAGTAAATACTGAGCAGATAAATGAATAAATATCAGAATTCTATGAGAAATAAGACATTTCTGGAAATTAATATTGCCTTGGTTTTGCTGTTATTGTCGATAAACAATTTTGGGCAACTCAGAGAGATAAGTCCGGCCTCTCAGCAAGTTTCCATTGAATGGAAGAGAGGAAAAACAACTGGTGTTATTGAAGTATTAAACGGTGAACTTTCTGACATAGAAATTACCAGAGGCAACGGAAAAATCAAAGGAAATTGTTTTGAATTTCATACCTCAGAGATTAAGCGGATTTCGCTTACTATTTCTTCAATTCATAACAATCCCGGAGCAGGAGCTACTGTAGTTACAGTTAATACGAAAGAACAGCCCTTCTCATTTTTTCTTAGAGATGTTAATATGGAGTTTCCTATTTATATCCCAGAGTATAAAGTTGTTGTCTTACAAAGTGGAGATACCCGTTCTTATAATGAGGTTGAAGCCGATATCAATAGTAGGGGACTTGCTTCCAAACTGTTGCAGATAGAAAATGAACCAGAAGAATCATTTGAGTCGGTGAAAAACCGGACCCGAAATCAGTCCTGTCCAACCTGGTTGGGAATAAGTCGGGATATGCGCATTTTTCAACTGTCGCAGAGCCTGGAAGATGCTCCCTCGGAAACAGATGTCATTTACCCGAGGAATTCAGCAGAATCCTTAACATTGCCGCAACTAAGTGACAATACTGTTGGCTATTTATTTACATCAGGGCGAGGGCAGAGTGTAGAATCATACACTTCGAGGCATCTGGAGGAAAATGTCCTGCCCATTTTACACTCAAATCATATTGACGGAGAAATAAGTTATCAATCCATAACATTTGCATCATTAGAAAGCTCCGCACTAACTATGGAAACACCAATTGGGACAGACTTTTTAATAGCCGATAATTATTCAGCAGGCCATATGTTTACGGAGAAGCAGCAGGAAATTGTAAACACAAAACTTCTGGAATATGAAAAAATGGAAACCGAACAAACCGTTTTATATTACAGGGTTGAGGCAACAAATATTGGGCAGGTTCCCCGTTATGCATGGTTCAAAACTCCCAGACCAGGGCGTGGATGGTGGGAAAAGACTTCCTATACTTTCGATAAACCAACCGGTTTTTCTTCTTATTCAGATGACAGCATCTTTTGTGTCTCAAAACTCAATGGAAAACCTCTCCCCAATGAAGAGATGGCAGTATTGCTAAAACCTGATGAAACAGTAACATTTGAGTTTTTTTTACCTCACTCCCCCATATCGAAAGAGCGGGCAATGCGGTTATATGAGCAGTCTTTTCAATCGCGGTATTTTGAAGCTAAAGAATTTTGGACAGCCAAACTGGAGAATGCGGCTCAGATTCGTGTGCCGGAAAAGCGAATTGAAGAGATGATCCAGGCTGGTTTATTGCATCTGGACATGATTACCTATGGCAAGGAGCCAAAAGGTACCCTTGCACCACTTATTGGAGTGTATTCACCTATTGGAACTGAAAGTTCTCCCATCATACAGTTCTATTGTTCCATGGGTCTGAATGATCTTGCAAAACGGTCGTTAATGTATTTTTTAGACAAGCAGCATGAAGACGGATTTATTCAGAATTTCAACGGGTACATGGTAGAAACCGGAGCGGCTTTATGGACCATGGGAGAGTATTTTAGGTACACAAACGATGAAGAATGGTTAATACAGGTGAAACCCAAACTAATTAAATCATGCGACTACCTTTTGAACTGGCGAACCCGAAACAAAACGGAAGATTTAAAGGGTAAAGGATACGGTATGATCGAAGGCAAAGTAGCTGATCCCGAAGATCCTTATCATCAATTCATGCTCAATGCTTATGCGTACATTGGAATCAGCCGTGTTGCAGAAATGTTGGCCTTAGTCGACCCCGATAACGCAGCCCGGTTAGAGCTGGAAGCTGAAAATTGGAAACAAGATATTTTAATATCATTTTTTAACTCTATGGCACATTCACCGGTAGTGCCACTGGCAAGTGGTAGTTGGAGCCCTACTGTAGCCCCCTGGACTGAAGCCATTGGACCCCGATCATTATTCGTTGACGAGGAACCATTCTTTTCTCATGGTACATTCACTACTCCCGATGCACTAATTGGCCCGTTGTACCTTGTCTTTTGTGAAGTATTGAATCCTGGCGACCTGGCTGCCACAATGATGTTGAATTACCACAGTGAATTGTATTTCGAAAACAATACGGCATTTAGCCAACCCTATTACAGTCGTCATAATTGGATACAATTACAACAAGGATTGGTCAAACCATTTCTGAAAACCTATTACAACGCCTTTTCTGCAATTGCCGACCGTGAGACCTACACATTCTGGGAACACCTATACCACGGATCTCCCCATAAAACTCATGAAGAAGGATGGTTTTTAATGGAGACCAGGTGGATGTTGTACATGGAAGATGGTGACACCCTCAACTTGCTTCCGGGAATACCAAGAAAATGGATGGAAGATGGGAAGGCAGTTGAATTAAATAATGTAGTAAGCTATTATGGTCCATTATCAGTTCATGTCAATTCTCACTTAATGGAAGGCTACATTGAAGCAACGGTTCGTTGTAATACAGATAAGAAACCCGGGATTGTTAGAATTCGTCTTCCTCATCCTGAAGGAAAAAAACCGATTAAAGTGGAAGGTGGAAGTTATAATGATATTTCTGAAACAGTCACCATAGCTTCTTTTGGAGGTGAAGCAAGCGTTCGAATTTCATTTTAAAGATGATGTTATGTATAAAAAATCACTCCTGATACTTCATGTTGTTCTCGCAGCATTAAAGATTGATGCCCAAGAGAATATTACAGCATGTGTCATGAATAACGAGGAGACTGCTGTTATGGAAAATGCAGATAATTCCTTTGAGGTACATTATCCAAACCTGAAAACCAACGACAGAGTCTTAGATATCGCCTATAGAATTGCAATAGGGGATTTGTTTACCAATATTCAGGACTACGAAAGTAAAATGAGTGGGGAAATAGTATCTGTTCTTATTGCAGGTGTCGATTATAATAATCCCTGGATACGCGATGCTGCAATAAACTCATGGAATGCGGGTTCATTTATTGTTCCTGAGGTTTCAAGAAATACACTGTATTCAGTGTTAATGGAGGATGAAAACGGGTTGTTAAGGATGACCGGACAGTACTGGGATGCAATTATCTGGAGCACCGGAGCGTGGAATCATTATCTATCAACCGGTGATAAAGAGTTTCTGAAAATCGCTTTCGAAGTGACGAAAACTTCTTTGGA
>JAOZQY010000295.1 GCA_029931975.1 Bacteroidales bacterium
CCTAATCCATATTCTTCCTACTGCAGGAGCAGCAGGATCATCTGTTCTGACTTCCTGGTTTAAGAACTTAACAAACTGCTGGTATGTTCCCAGCCTCATTGTCTGGAAACAAGCATCGTCGTCCCTGCTTTTGTAATCCCGGTAGATGACGGCCCCAAATTTAAATTCATTGCGTTTAGAGTCAGTGACTACCCTGCTGGCGGCCTTAATCACACCCTTCTTTACTGCTTCAATGGGAATTCTCATCGATTGAGTACCATCCACCACAAAGACCACGTTTATTCTCGAGGCACGAAACGTTTGTTCTTCAATCTTGGCCTTAAGCTCATTATAATAATCATCATCAACTGTATCCACTACCGGAACACCTCCATCATTCTTTACCGTGATCAGATCCCCGATCACAGCCGTCTCAATGATTCCATCTTTCTGTGCAAGGATGGGCAGACGATACCACTGGGTGCTATATCCTTCCTGGAAATGGTCATCCAACCACAAAGGACCATGCTCTGTGGGTACATTGTTTTTATAAGCAATAGCACTTGCACTATTCATATATATGGAAGCAGGGATATCCAGGGTTTCCCTCTCCTTTGCGGAAATGGCATCTTTTTTAGGCTCCAGGGTCTGTCGGTGCCCCCAGAATTGAATGGTGCCATTGTCGATCCAACCATGGATCATGTCTTGTGCCATTTGTTTTTCTATCTTATCTACCTTCCCTATCAGGGAGCGTTTTCCTTCGGTTTTGAATACATAGAAGATTTCGAATAATGGAGTCTCTTTATCCAGAGGTTTTGTCCCCGTTGGAGATGGATAATACTCCATAAGCCTTTCTCCGCTCTTAATTTTCTCCATGTTCTTCCCCATATGGGAAATATCGGATATGGTAAGTGCCTTTTTGCGGAACTTGCTTACCTCATCATATAAGGCGGTATTCCAGAGTATAAGGTACTCCTTGGGAATCCAGCCATAATCAATGGGGCGGGGAAAATCCTGGAACCGCCTTCTGGAATAGTCGTAGCTCCCGTTTTCTTTTACGATATGCAGATCATTTTCCTTCTCTTCCACCACCCAGAATCGTTTTTTGTGTGCTGGTCACAACTGCTTCCCGGTCCACCCAAACCTTCCATATACCTGGAGAATAAGAGGTAGTCATACCTGTATTCTTTTGACTATTCTCCGTGGGTTTCATATATTTAACCGGTATACCCAGGGGCCTGTCGGGCCATTGGGCAAAGCAATGTTGCCATGGCATAAACAGGTATAGAAAAACTGCAATAGCCAGTCGAAATTTTAGAGAGGGTTTTACTACTTTAATCATGATAGGTCTCTTTATCAATTTTGGTATAATCAATGACTCTGATGGTTTTTACCAGTCCGCTTTCATCTAATTCCAGGCTGGTGCGGAGCATTACTTCAACGAATTCACTGGATTCTATTTTGAGTTGCATGACCACGTTAAATAACTTATCATTCATTTTTCCCGTCACAGTCGTACTATCCTTGTCGGCACAATAGGAATATAGTTCCGAGATGATCTGATTCTTTTCACTGATGCTTTTTCCGGGATTGACCAGCTGGTTGAGAAGTTCATCGATCAGGGCAGCCTCAAGCACAGTTGGTTTTGAAACTGTGATGGTAAAGCTTTGCAGGCTTTGATCGGTGGAAGCATCCAGAAGCCTAAGCTTGTAGCTGCCTTCGGTATCGAAGGATGCCCTGCCATCTGTTTCTTCCACAACTGTACCATCTCCCAGGTCCCACCTTGTTGGGAAGCCTGCCTCCACTTTGAAGGTGAACTCCTCATTCTCGTTCATCTTAAGGGGACCGACAGAGGCCTTGTAAACCTGAATGAAGGCAGAGTCGATAAGCTGGCTTTGATCGGGAGTAAGGAGCCTTATCATCTTCTCTCCCGGAGTATCATATTTATACGTTCCCTTACCACCGGAAACAGGGTTGCCCGAACTAAACTCCCAGGTAAGCGGATGATCTGTTTCGCTATCGTACTCAAATTCCCTGTTCACTGAAATCTTGTTTGTTGAAAGAGTAATCTTTATGCCTTCATATGTTTCCGGGGGGCCCTCACCATCTCCCCCTTCACCACCCGTTCCTCCTTCACCTTCTTTTCCTACCTTGATGGGTTCACCAAATACAGAAATTTTATATTTAAACACATAGGATTGATTTCGGGCATATATAATCAAACTGGGATAGTAGTCGCCTGCCGTATTGTATATATGTATAGGACTTTCCTCAGAGGAACTCTGGCCATCGCCGAA
>JAOZQY010000296.1 GCA_029931975.1 Bacteroidales bacterium
ACGATTTTCCATGGGCCACTTCGATAAGCAAATTCTCCGTGAACGGAATGGCTGACTAGATTTGTCCGGGAAACCGGACTCTCCTGATCAAGAAGTGTTTTGAGGAAACTAAAACTGTCTTCAGCTGCATTGTCCGGAAGCAAATCTCCGCTGACAATCTCGCTACAAGTAGCAAAAATATCGCTAAGGCAAACCAAATGCCTGTTAGATTCTCCCGCTGCCACTTTCCCGGGCCATCGTACAATAAAGGGTACGCGATGACCGCCTTCCCAGATATCTCCTTTGTGTCCCCGGTAAGGTCCACTTGGAAGGTGACCGGCTTCAATCAGACTCTCCCAACCCGTATAATGAGAATGGCCATTGTCTGCTGTAAAAATTACAATGGTATTGTCAGCGATATCGGCATCATCGATAGCCTGAATAATCTGTCCGGCTGACCAATCCGTCTCCATCACAAAATCTGCGATTGGGGCAATACCACTTTTCCCTGCAAATTCCTTTGAAGGAACAACCGGTTCATGTGGCGATGTCATTGAAAAGTAGAGAAAGAAAGGAGAATCCGATTTGGATTTTTCATGAATGTAATCCACTGCGCGGCTGGTTATCTTCGGGAGTATCTGATCAAAGCGCCATCCCGGAGCCATCGGTGAACCAGCAAATCCTTTTGGCATGACCACCCCTTCATCGGGATCAAATATATATTGTGCTGTTGGTTGAACTACAACACGGTCATTTTCTATAAAGGTGAAGGGCGGACTATTGGGCAAATCAACACCAAAGTAATATTCAAATCCACGTTCTGTGGGACCTCCGGGAATCGCCTGTGAAAAATCCCAATCAAGTTTTCTTAGATATCTAAAGTCCTCTAATCTGCGATTTACGGGCTCGCCTGGCCAGTCCCAGCCCAGGTGCCATTTGCCTATGCATGCGGTATGATAATCCTGCCGGTTCAAATACTCTGGAAGTGTTAAACGGGTATCTTCAATAAGAGGTGGTTCATAGGTTGAAACAACCCACTCCTGCAAAGGAGTTCGCCAGCTATATCTGCCGGTAAGAAGGCCATAGCGAGTGGGAGAGCAGACAGCAGAACCACTGTGAGCATCTGTAAAACTCATTCCCTGTGTCGCAAACTTATCAAGATGGGGCGTGCGAATCTTGTTTTCCGGATAGTGCGCCTGGATATCGCCCACACCAAAATCATCTGCCAGAATTATCACAATATTTGGTTTCGGGGATTCGAGATTCTGTGATGCATTATTGCACGCATTCAGCATCAGGATAATCAATGGCAGCAGGAATAATTTCTTTTCTATCATCTCTTTATCTATTTATCTGTGACTTGTTTTTTAAAAGGCATATGCAGCTCCTCCAGTTCTGGTGTATCCCCATATGCATCTTTCAGTTCATAAAGCTTCCTTGTTAACTCTTCAGTAATCTTTTCGCTGCCGGGCTTTCCAAAAATATTATTCATCTCGGATGGATCTTCCTCCATATCATAAAGTTCCCATTCATCCACATCATGGTAAAAATAGTGCCCCTGTCCGGGAAGAACATTCCAGTAATCAAAACTCTGTGGCTCACTCCTGAGATGCCATTTACCAGTAAGCAATACAGCCCATGAAGGAGCACAAATAGAATTCGTCACATAGCTGTTCATAAACAGCACTCCTTCGTTGGCGATCCTGTCGATGTTTGGAGTAGTGTTCAGAGAGCCGTCATAACAACTCATAGCCTGGTAAGCATGATCGTCGGACATGATAAAGATAATATTGGGTCTTGCGGGCTCCTGATCATTGCTGCATGATTGCATGGAACCTGCAATGGCAACCAGAACAAGGGAAAACAGGAAGCATTTGTGTTTCATAATAACTACTGTTTTTTAAGAATCATAACTGTTTATTCGATGCAGGAAGCGCGGGCAACGGCACAACGCAGTGTTGCTTTATCCTCATCCTCTGCAGCATACCTTATGCCCACAAAATCACCTGAATTAAGTTCACCCAATGTGACGTACACTCCATTGCGTATTAAAAGGGTTCCTTCCATATCAAACATGTACGGTTTGGGAGTTTTATCCTTTTCAACCCACCTGTCAATTGTGGCAAAATTGTCTGCTGCCAGTTCAACAAGTTCAACCTTATCCCCTCCCTCCTTGATATACCGGTAGCCTTTCATTTCAAAAGGATCCGCTGTAGTTCGCAAAACACTCATTGTATTATCTTCGATGTTCACTTCCAAAATCTTACCATACATAAACATATCACCAATGA
>JAOZQY010000297.1 GCA_029931975.1 Bacteroidales bacterium
TCTTGGGAAGGTTGAAATACCCGGTCAAGATATAGGCTTCCCTGCCAAAGGCACCTGCTTCCACACACCCGGAAGCCCCGGCCTTTCTTGCGTCTTCCACTGACTTGCCCTGGAGTACCATCTCCTGGATAATGGCATCGGTGTTAAATATAGAGGGCTGGCCAAAGCCCGTGGCAATGATCTCCAATGCCCTTTTCACAAACCGATCCGGGCTTTTACGGGATACCTGAACCATGGAACTTGGCTGTAACAGGCGCATCTCTTCAATGACATCCAGGATGAGATAGGTGAGTTCATTGACCCCATCCTTATTATCTTCGGTTACCCCGCCCAGGTTGATGGTACAGAAATCAACATAGGTATTACTCTCTTTGGCTGTCACCCCCACCTTGGGGGGTGCGGGGTGGTTATGAAATTTTATCCAGAAGCAGGAGAGCAGTTCTCTGGCTGACTCACTGGTTAATCGGCCTTCCTGGATATCCTTTTTATAAAAGGGATACAGATTCTGGTCCAGCCTGCCCGGGTTATAGGCATCCCAGGGATTGAGTTCCGTGATCACACCCACATGGAGAAACCAATAATACTGGAGGGCCTCATGAAAGGTTTCCGGCCTGTTTGCCGGAACTTTCCTGGAGATGGCTGCCATATCCATCAGCTTCTGCTTTCTTTTCTGGTCCGGCTCTTTTTGGGCCAGTTCCTCCAGGGCCTGGGCATGGCGGTTGGCAAAAACAATCAGGGCATCGGCCGCAATATCCAGGGCCGTCAAAACCTCCTGGCAGTCAAGGGCTGAGGAATCTTCAAAAAAATCCAGTTCGCCAATGGTTTCCTTGATCCGGGCCTTCAGATCATTGAACCCATTGCCATAGATCAAATCTCCGCCGGCAGTATGCCCAGGGGAGCGCTGTTCCTGGAATTCTGTAAAGATACCCGCCCCAAAGGCATCCTTCCATGAATCTTCCATGGATGCAAAAATTTTTTCCCGGATGGTCTTGCCCTTCCAGAATGGGATAATGATTTCTTCATAAATCTTTTTTGTTTCTTCAGATACCCCATAGGCAACCTTGGGGCGGGAATCCAGGATTTCCAGATCCTCAAGGGAATGGAGACAGACTTCTGGATAGGTGGGCACAGCCTTGGGCCCTGGTCCCCTTTCCCCCACAATTAATTCATTGTCATCAATGAAAATGCTTTTATTTGAAAGGATATGTTTCAGACACAGGGCCCGCTGAACTGGAACTGACTGTCCAGGGTTTACCATGGTTTTATAAAATTCCGTGACCAGTCCGGCTCTTTCATGGGACAAGGTAACGGTTTTTGCAAGACTTTTTTTTCGTAATTGCTCAACCCTTGGATTCATCTTATCCCCCTATGGTTGTCTGAAACCCGCTGGCAACAAAAATCTGTTGGATATTTTCCACCTGGTCATCTGTGGGCGGGTGTAAATGTTTACAATGGTTTTCCATTTTCAACATTCTATACTTGCCATCAACTGTATTGTGAAAGGGCAAAATATGAATGTCCCGGTATATTGTCTCTTTTACCAGAAAATCAATGATCCTGCCAATATTTTCCTGGGTATCTGTCAGGGTGGGGACCAATGGAAACCGCAATTTCAGGTTTATTTTCAAATCAGATAATTTTTTAAGATTCTCCAGGATAAGGTCCACGGGTTTCCCTGTTAAGGCCCGGTGGGCCAGGTTGTCCATGACTTTAATATCGTAAAGAACAAGGTCTGCCCTGGTTGCTGCCTCTTTCAAAACTGTAAAAGGTGCAAAGCCAGAAGTATCCAGGCAGATGTGGATATGCTCCTGCCTGCAGGCATCCATCAGCGGCAGGAGCAGTCTCGGATTAGACAGAGGTTCCCCCCCGGAAAAGGTGACTCCTCCATTGGATTCATCAAAAAAAATAAGGTCTTTTTTAATTTCCCGGACCAAAATTTCCACAAGGTCCTTGACTTGGACTGGGCTAATCGGGACCTGGCCTGGGGCGGTTACATCCCTGTTTTGACTACCTATCCTCACCGGGGCAGCCTGGCTTTCCGGATTGTGGCACCAAGAGCAGGAAAGGGGACATCCCTGAAAAAACAGAGTGGTCCTTATGCCCGGGCCGTCATGGATGGAATACCGCTGGATCTTAAAAATATGGGGAGTGATATCTGCTCTGGGTTTCACGACTTTTTCCAATTCCCAAAAGCCCTTTGAAACTCATCTGTGAACCCATAATGGGCTGTAAACAAATATTCCACCCCAGGCAG
>JAOZQY010000298.1 GCA_029931975.1 Bacteroidales bacterium
GCTTCAATGCTAAGAGATAAAAAGGCCAGTTTAACCGGTCGTTCAATAACACTGGAAATAAAACCATTAGACTTGGAAGAATATCTATTTTTTAAAGGCATCACATTAAAAAAACGTGATAAGCAATTATATAAATCATATTTTCTCGACTACATCAAAGATGGTGGAATGCCGGAAAATGTTTTAAACCCGAACCGGGAATACTTAATGAATCTGGTCGATGATATCATCCAAAAAGATATTACTGCTTTTCATGGGCTGAAGAATCATCAAATTCTTAGAGACTATTTTCTGCTTCTTATGGAACGGAGTGGAAAACAATTAAGTATCAACAAGATTGCAAAAATCTTGAGCATATCTCCGGATACTTCTAAAAGATATTTAAGCTATTTCGAATCTACTTATCTTATACATCTGCTCCCTCGATGGGGGAAAACCAATCAAAAATTGTTATCTGCAAAAAAAATATATGCTTCCGATCTTGGTATCAAATATCTTTTTATGGGAGACAGAGATCTCGGTAGCTATTTTGAAAATTACATTTATTTGGTATTACGCAATAAAAAAATATTATATTACCTATATGAGAATACTGTTGAAATAGATTTTTATACGGATGATAAAATTCTGATTGAATCAAAATTTTATTCACAACTTAATGAGAAACAAGACAAATTGTTTTCCGAATACCCTGCGGATAAAAAAATAGTGATAGATTCTGTAGACAAATTAGCCCTCCTAAATGAGTTATAAATTCAACAAAAAAATGAACCGGATTTCACCGGTTATTTTTGCGTTCTCGGCGGCTGCGCCAGCGTGAATACGGTGCTGACTACGTCACCGCATTTTTTCACTCGTGAGCTTTGATCAGCCCTTTTTACAGGAGTAGGGGGTTTTTAATTATCATTGAACGTTCCATTTTATTTTCCATTTTTCATATTCTGTAGGACGTAAGCGGTAACGTGCAATATTACCATCATGCAGACTCATCAATTCCGTTTCTACAACTTCAACAAAACGCTTTTGTTCATTCAAGTCAATTTTTTCAACTGCACTATGTTTTATGAAAGACACGGCCAACTTTTTATTCATAACACCAAGTACAACATCTTTTACAACATTATAAATGAGTGTACGGTGGTGAAGCCGGAACGGATCAGGATCTCCAAGTGAACTGCGTACAGCTGAATAGCGGATACAAGAACGCTCATATGCCCATACAAAAACATCCCTGAGCAGCTCAATCTTATTCAGTTCATATACACCTATCAGTCCATCAATATAGGCTTGTTCAGGTACATCAACAAATGAAAGAGGGCATAGATTATCTCGAATAAGGGAAATGTTTGCAGACAGACGCGAAACCCTCTTGTTTACATCCTCAAAGGGCTGAAGATACGGCAAATGAACCATCACAAAAAAAGCCTGTTCAAACGAATTTTCAATTGCAGTGGCTTTTTCAAGCACTTTCAAAAAAGACTCTTTTATCAATTGCGGTACTTCCAAGGGAATATAAACTGTCCCGCTTATCCCAACAGGAATGAAACGCAATTTCCCACACGCCCTTGGATCGGCCAACAGATTGTCCGATAAAAGCGCATGAAGATTGCAAATTGTATAACTGTTGAATCCTACTTCCCGGGCCTGTTCCACTAAAAGTTCGATAGCAGCCTTGTGGTTCAGAATCATTTGTGCTTCTTTAGCCTGTTTTCCCTCGGCTACCTCACCGAATTCAAGTAGACGATCTGTTTCAAGTAAGGAGTAGGTATTGCCCTCCAGGCGACTTGAATTCCATGACAGGTCAATCAAAATACGATTAAATATCTGCCGTGCATATGTTCCGGCTGGTCGGTGGCCATCCGTCGATTGCCCAATTTCATAAAGACGTTGCCGAATCTCAAGAGAAAGGTAGAAGGTAGTATTGGGAATATAATCATCAATAAAATTTCTATTATACCCCACAGGCTGACGGTTTTGAACCGGTTGTCGCACCACCTGCTTAACTTGCTCTCCTTCCTGAGATACCGGAATATATACCTCAAACCTGGCATGAGACTTAATTTTAATAGTGGCAGTTCCATCTAATACGACGTTTTTTTTCTTAATGTATCTGCTGCCTCTTCCCCTGCCTTTTAGGAGCAGTTTGTTCTGAGCTACAAGTTGTCTCAGACGGCGCTGAAGCGTCCTGCGTGGTATCAATTTTTCCATGACGGCGCTGATATCTTTAACAGACGCGCCTTCAGTAAATTG
>JAOZQY010000299.1 GCA_029931975.1 Bacteroidales bacterium
TGGTCGATTCTGATGCTGTGCTGGTCAGTTATGCCGGGACAGAACTACAGCCTTTTACTAAATATTACTGGAGTGTAAGGATCTGGAATGAAAAGAACCAACCTTGTGTATTTCAGGAAGTTGCATCCTTTGAAACAGGCATGATGAGTGCAGATAACTGGCAGGCCGAATGGATCTCCGATTCAGAAGATATCGATTTAAAACCGGCTCCCTGTTTCAGGAGAGAGTTCACCATTGAAAAGGAGGTCGCTTCTGCACGGGCTTACATAGCGTCGGCCGGTTTGCATGAGCTATATATCAATGGAGAAAAGGTGGGTGATTCACGCTTGACCCCGGCCTATACACGGTTCGACCGGAGGGTCCTGTATTTAACCTATGATGTAACCTCCCTGATTCAGCCACAGGGAAACGCCATTGGGGTATTGCTTGGAAACGGGTGGTACAACCACCAGTCCACTGCGGTCTGGTATTTTGATAAAGCTCCCTGGAGGAACCATCCCCGGTTTATGATGGAGCTGCACCTGATCTATGAGGATGGGATAAAGGAGGTGATCTCCTCATCCACAGCGTGGAAAACATCACTCAGTCATGTGATTCAGAACAGTATCTATACGGGTGAGCATATTGATAACAGGCTCTACCAGGAGGGATGGAACCGTTTTGGTTTTAATGACCATGAATGGAAAGATGCCATCAGGGTGGAGGCTCCCACTGAAAAGATTACCGCCGAGGTGATGCCGGCCATAAAGAGTGTGGAGGTTATTGCTGCAAAAAGTCTTAGAAAACTTGATGACCGGACCTATGTTTATGATATGGGACGGACCTTTGCAGGAGTCTCGGAACTCAATGTGAGTGGTAAACCTGGTACGGTGATCCGTTTGAAACACGGGGAGCAGCTGCTTGACAACGGGCGGGTGGATCTGTCCGATTTGGAGGTTCACTACCGGCCCACCGATGAGAGCGATCCGTTCCAGACCGATATTTTTATCCTGAGCGGTGAAGGCGAGGAGCACTTTATGCCCCACTTCAATTATAAAGGTTTCCGGTATGTAGAGGTGACAACCAGTAAACCTGTTTCCCTGACAATGAAGAGCCTGACCGGACATTTTATGCACAGCGATGTAGAACAGGTGGGTTTTATCCAAACCTCCGATACCCTTCTCAGTAAGATTTGGGAGGCTGCTAACAACTCCTATCTCTCCAACCTGCACGGATACCCCACCGATTGCCCCCAGCGAGAGAAAAACGGTTGGACCGGTGATCCGCTTAACTCCATTGAGATGAATCTTTGTAACTTCAACTCCATCAAGGTGTTTGAAAAGTGGATGGACGACCACCGGGACGAGCAGCGCCCCGACGGGACACTTCCCGCTATTATTCCTACCTCCGGGTGGGGTTACCACTGGGCCAATGGTCCCGACTGGGTCAGCACTATTGCTGTGATACCCTGGTATTTCTATCTTTATAAGGGCGATACCCGGATCCTTGAGGAGAACTATGAAAGCATCAAACGTTATGTGGACCTCCTGGATTCCATCAGTCCGGGGCACCTGACCGACTGGGGATTGGGAGACTGGGTACCCATCAAATCGGTGTCGAGCGTGGAGTTCACCTCTTCCCTCTATTTCTACACCGATGCCCTGATCCTCTCAAAAGCTGCAGGGGTTCTGGGCAAAGAGGAGGACAAAAAGATCTACCTTGCATTGGCTGAAAAGGTAAAGAATGCCATCAACGAGAAGTTCCTGGATAGGGAGCTCGGCATCTATGCTTCCGGATTCCAGACCGAGATGAGCTCGGCGCTGTTCTGGGACATTGTGCCTGAAGATATGGTTTCCGTTGTCGCGAAAAACCTGGCAGACTCTGTAAAAGCAAATGATATGCAGATGGATGTTGGATTGCTGGGCTCACGGGCCATTCTGAATGCGCTGAGTGATAATGGTTATCCGGAGATTGCCTGGAAGCTGGCCTCAAGAAAAGAATATCCTTCGTGGGGATGGTGGATCGTTAACGGGGCCACTACAATGTACGAGAACTGGGATATCGACGCAGCCAGTGATCTCTCCATGAACCACATCATGTTCGGAGATATCAGTGCCTGGTATTATAAGACACTGGGAGGCATCCATGTGGATGAAAATAATCCGGGATTTAAACATATTATTCTGAAACCAAACTTCGTCGATGGATTGAATGATTTCAGGGCCTCTCATAACGGACCGTACGGGGAGATCGTTTCGGAG
>JAOZQY010000119.1 GCA_029931975.1 Bacteroidales bacterium
ATGTTTCAAAATCACGTAATATCCCTTTTGCATTTGTACGCAATGCTGCTGTTGCCAGAGTAGAAATATTACGAGCCAGCGATTGTAGCAAGAGACGAACTCTTTCAGGGTCTTTTTCAATCCCATCTACGCGTTGAACGTCTAAATTAATTAAGGCATCAACATAGTTCATGGCTATTCGAGGAGACTGTTTCCTGGATATTACCGCAACCGGCCATCCTCCTCTGCATATTGCATGTGCTAATTGCTCAATCGTCAAAGTGCTTTTCGCAGCAATATCTGTTTTTCCATCAAAAAGATATTTAAGAGATATGCTTCCGTTTGATTCATTAGATTCAAACAAGCTCATAGGTCGCATAAGCATTCGGGCAATTCTCCCGGTACCAGAATGAGACGTTTCATTGTCGCTTGGCGTTGCAGAACCAGTAAGAATAAACTGACCCATTAGTCCACGTTTGTCAACGGCAAATCTTATAGCATCCCAGATAACTGGAGCCATTTGCTATTCATCAAGAAGAAGCGGAGGTTCCCCTTCCAGCAGAAATGATGGTTTGGTATCTGCCAGTGCCAGATAACCTGGCCCTTCATCCGGATCCTGCAAATACACTACACTATTGGCTATTTGTAATGAAGATTGTGTTTTGCCACACCATTTTGCTATCCTCACTCCCAATTTTGGGGGCTTTGTTTTTTTGAAATAGTTAATGTTATATTTATCCCGTGTACAGAGCTTTACATATTGCCCTTCTTGTTTTGCTGTTCCAGGTAAGTGCCTGGTCTGGAGATCCGCTGCCTGCCGTGATAGAACAGGATACCATCCTGACCAGGGAAGGCTCTCCTCATTATATTAATCAAACTCTTTCAATAAGTAATGGCATTACCCTGAAAATCAATTCAGGAGCCCAGGTCATATTGGCAGCAGGTGTGAGCATCAACAATTCCGGAAGATTGCTTGTTGAGGGGAGCAAGGAGGATCCTGTTTTGTTTACCACTGACGCTCCTGAAACCAGATGGAACTATATCACAAATCATGGTTCGCTTTTTGCAGACTATTTAATTATCAGGCGGGCTGTGCGCTTTATAACAAGCTATGGCGATACGGTAATTGTTAGAAACTGTGATGTTGCCGACACCTATGGGGGCGTCGGCGATGATTGTATCGGAGTGCATAATGCCGATAAACTGCTAATTCTAAATACAAGCCTTACAGGGAATCCATCTTCAGGGAAGACTGATGCCATTGACCTGGATGGGATTTCGGGAGATTCGATTTTAGGAAATATCATTACAGGATATTCGGACGACGGCATTGATATTGGAACCAGCAGCAGTGATGTCGTGATTACTGAAAATAGTATTTCTCATTGTGATATGGGAATTAGTATCGGGGAGAGCAGCACAGCCCAGGTCTATGGCAACTTGCTACTTTATTCAAACGCAGGCATACAAAGCCACCGGGGTTCTGTAGTCCATGCCAGACAAAACACTCTTTATGGAAATACCTATGGGATCAGGGCTTTTCATGATGCCGGGGAGACCAACTCTGGAGGAACCATCTATGTTTCTAACACAATTATCACAAATTGTATGCATGGAGAGGTGCTGGAAGTAGAAAATTCGGAGGTCTTTTTTGAATACAACCTCACAGACAGCGTAAGGCTTCCTGGAACTGGAAACATCATCGGGTCTCCACGATTTATCAATGCTGCAGGGGGTAATTTCAAGCTCACCTCAATATCAGATGCCATTGATTCCGGGAATCCTGATCAGGATGGGGATGGATTGGATTACCTGGTGGATGTGGATGACAGGGACCCGGATGGCACCAGGTTGGATATGGGTTGTTATCCCTACTATCAGAGTTCCATAAGTATTGTGGAGATTTCACCTTCTAACCTTAGTCTTAAAATGGATGAAGGGGGGGAGTACAGCGATTGGATCAGCATTCTGAATCATTCAGCTTCCTCATACAATCTGAAAGGTCATTACTTTTCTGATAGGGTGGATCAGCCCTATAAATACAAGATACAGGAGGATCTTTATGTACCCGCCAATGACACCCTTCGCCTGTGGACGGATGACAGAGATGACCTGGCAAATATGCAGTTGCCTTTTAAATTGAGCGGTAGTGGCGAAGCCTTGCTTTTAAGTAATCCGTTGGGGGTTCGGATGGAGGAAGTGGTTTTTCCCAGGGTCCCCATGAACTATCTTTACCTGAAGAATGAGGTATCTGATAAATGGGCGTATTCCACATGGCCCACTGGTGAAGGGTCCCTGGACTATGACAGTCTCAGTAATGATCCGGTTTATGATATACAGGGAGGAGCAACAACTTTTCCCTTAACGGTCTCTTTGTCCTCTTTGGATCAGACGGACTCCATATATTATTCTCTGGACGGCAGTGATGCCAGGCAGGGAACCTTATTTCATACGGCACTGGAGATCCATGAGCCTGGGGTTCTTCGCTCTGTTGTATCTAGAGAGAATCATGTGCCGGGGTATATACAGGCAAGAGCCTATTTTTCCGGGGAAAGTTATCACTTGCCCGTGGTTTCACTCTCCACCAATGAGGAGAATCTATATGGAACTACAGGAATCTATACTCACTATTCCAATAGTGGTCCAAATTGGGAGCGACCCGCTTCTTTTTCCTATTACAGCGATAATCAGCAGTTTTCTTCCATAACCGGCATCAGGATCCAGGGAGGAAACTCTGTGTTTATGCCCAAGAAGGCATTCAGATTGCATTTTCGTGGTGGGTATGGATCATCGAGACTTGAAGCCACACCCTTTGAAAAAGGACCCTCTAGCTTTAAGAACCTGGTACTGAGATCCGGATATGATGATGATATTACAACCACTACCGGTACACTCTTAAGAGATCCCTTCAGCACAGAGTTGTGGAGCAAGCTTGGCGAAATGGCCACAGAGAGCAATTTTGGGGTGCTCTTGTTAAATAATAGTTACTGGGGAATATATAATATCCGGGAGAGCATCAATGAATATTTTGTAGAAGACCATTTGGGAGTTTCGGATTTCGACCTGGTCAGGTTTCAAAAATGGGGCCCCGATTTGAAACATGGAACCATGGATACCTGGAACCAGATGGTTAGCTATTTTGATTCAAGCGATTTTACCCGTCCCGAAGTTTACGATGAAGTCTCCTCCTTTATGGATCTGAACTCCTTGCTTAACCTTTTATCCCTGGTTCATTGCAGTCAGTACAGGTCGTGGACCTGGGGGGCCTTTGCCATTAAGCCCCATGGTGGACGATGGAGCTGGACCATATGGGATACGGACCGGTCCTACAACACTCCTTCCTGGAATGGTTTTACGGAATATGCCTATACCATTGAAGAAAAGTGGCCCAATTTCATCCCACAGAAACTAGTACAAAATGAACAGTTCCGAACAGAGTTGATCAATCGCAATTGCGACCTGTTTAATTCGGTGTTTTTAACTGAAAATGCCATCGCTGTTTATGATTCTCTGGTAACAGTTATTTCCCCCGAAATAGACGCTGAATTTGAGCGGTGGAATCCCGGAAAAAGGCAGAATTGGGAACAGAACAACGAAAGCGTAAGGAGCTTTCTCAGGCAGCGTCCTGCTTATGTGTATGAGCAGATGAAAACATATTTTGAGTTGGAAGATACGGTGAGAATTACTTTGAAGATAGAGGGGAGCGGACGGGTTAAGTTAAACTCATTGGTGATTGATCAGAAACTTTGGGAAGGAATATATATGTCCGGTGTTCCCATTAGCCTGGAAGCCTGGCCGGCAGAGGGGGGAAGATTTATTGAGTGGAGGGGAATCTCTGATCTTCATCGCATTGGAACGGATCCCGGACTGACCCGCGAAATAGTAGCGGTTTTTGATACCACTACGGGCACAGGCAGTGTGCCGCTGGTGATTAATGAAATTATGTATAATCCAGCGAATTCAGAAAATACTGAGTGGATTGAGTTGTACAATCCAAATGATCACAGTATTGCACTAGGTGGATTTCAGTTTACTGATGGAGGCTCGAACAACCTTTATCGGTTTGCGGAGAATGCCAATATTGATCCGCAAGGATTTCTGATTCTTGCTGGAAGCACAGAACTGTTTATTTCTGAGCATGGTTCGAATATTTATTTAACGGGGAGCTTCAATAGTGGCGAAAACGGTTTTAAACTTAGCAATGAGGGTGAAGCCCTTTTTTTAAAAAACGAGAAGGGGGAGTTGGAAGATTACGTGCGCTATGGCAATCAGGCTCCCTGGCCAGCTGATGCCAATGGTAAGGGGCCCAGTCTGCAACTGCTTTCCCCGTCTCTGAACAATACTGACTACGCCAACTGGTATGCTGGTAGTGGAACACTCTATACCCCGGGTAGTCCCAATGGCGGGAATTCAACAAGAAACGGGACCCTGATCCGGGAACACACCATTGATGTATATCCCAATCCAATGGGCAGGGTACTGTTTCTTGACCTTGAAGAAGAACCTGGAACAAAGGTGGATGCGAAGATATATACGCTTTCAGGAACCCTGGTGAATGCGTCCCTCTTTTATACCCTGGGAGGCCAGGAAACCATTAGCTGGCAGCACGGAATCGTGAGTTCGGGGGCCTATATTCTTAAAGTTGCGGTACAGGGCGAAGACAAAGGATGGATAAATAGCAGGCTTATAATTTATTCTGGGGAGCATTAACATCGTGCTTATTTAATCACCTCCAATTTTCCGTTTACAACAGAGAGCCTGGTTCTTACAAGGTAGAAGTAAATACCGTTTTCCACAGCGGAGAGATCAAGGACCAGGTTTTGCTGATTGATTTTTGAGTGTGCCGACTGGATTGTTTTACCGTTCAGATCGAAAAGGAATAAATCAATGGGACCCTGGTGGTCGGGAGGAATTTCAAGGATGCAGTACTCCTGTGCCGGAACAGGGTACAGGCGGAAACTTTCATGGGCTTCCTGGCCCACATCCGTAATGGGGCTAAACCGGATTGAGTAATTATCGCTTTCCTGGCCCGATTTATCGAAAAAACTATAGACAAGACAGCTTGGACTGTTATGTGGTTCACGGGCTTGAAAAACAAGATCGTTCGGAGCGTAAATGTTCTCCTCTTCTATTTCTTTTCCATTTATATAAAACTGACCCGGTCCGGTGATGGCTTTGACTGATATTCCGGCCATTGGGTGATTGTCCGGATCCGAATAAAAGTCTTCAGAAGAAAAAAACTCCAGAAGATGGGTTTCATAACTGGTAAACGCGGAGTCCCTTCCTACAGGTTTTTGGAAATTATAGAATAAATGATTGAGCAGTCCCGGTGATCCAAAACTGTTTTCACTTAGCTCCCAGCTGTTCCCATTGCCTGTGTCTTCCACCAGGCTTTTTAATTCTATGCTGTACCCTTCATCCGGCATAAGAGGCCAGTCAGTGGAGGTCATTAATTCAACTGTTTTAATGTTTTCTCCATCACCCGATTTCAGGCTAAGGGTTGTTTGACCGGAAAAATCCTGATTCAGGTTTCCAAAACAGTGAGTGGATCCGGGATAAACCTCTCTGAAATGTTCAAGATCTTCGGTTACGAGGAAGTGTTCTCCCGGATCAACGATAGAGTTTTCACCGAAGGAATAAAGCGTCTGACCGTTATTTCCAGTTATATACCATCCATTCAGATCTATGGGATCGGACCCGTAATAGTAAAACTCTATCCAATCTCCGGCATCAAAGTTATCCCGGTTATTGAAGTATACTTCTGACAATTGGATGGGGAAGGAATGATCGGATGGTAAGAAATAGGCCACAATTTCCATGGAGTCGATAAGTTGGAACTCAAATGAATTATCCAGGCCATTAAAAGGATTCCATTTGTCAAGGTTGAATCCGGAAATTGCTTCATATTCAAGTTGATAAAACATTCCGGGGAAGAATTTCCCCAGCATGGGAGTGGATGATATTTGCAGCCCCGAAAAAGAAACTGTTCCGGCACCTGGAGGCTCTACCCTGATTGAAACAGGAACCGGATCCTGGAGCCCAAAATGATCCCTGAGGTGGATTAATACAGTCTCGGGCCTATGGAGCAAATAATTCTCAACTATATTGCAGGCATTCTCCCAGTTTGACATGGATCTTCCCCAGTGACCGGTATGGATCATCATATCTTTCTCATAGAGATTTTTCATTGAGTCCAGGAGCGGCTTTGTGTATTCAAAGCTGAGAGAAGTACTCAGCAATTGGGTAAACCGTTTGATAAAATTTTCCTTATAAGTTTCGTTTTTTAGCAGGTTCCGGATCAGTATATTGTGATAACCATTGGACCAGGCCCTGTCGCTAAAGGTCAGCGACCAGACCAGGGTGTTCCAGGTTACCTCCCCAAAGCTGGAATATTGAAGCCCTAATCCATGATCAGTATCCCAATATATCCATTGCCACTTTCCATCATTAGGTTTCCAGAATTTCACATTGTTTGAGAGCCAGTCGTAGTTCCCTGCAAAAACTTCAGTGATCCAGTAATCGGTAAAGTTATCCAGATCTATCATCTCCTCGGCGATA
The DNA here is from genome assembly GCA_029931975.1 of Bacteroidales bacterium. Taxonomy (GTDB): domain Bacteria; phylum Bacteroidota; class Bacteroidia; order Bacteroidales. The sequence continues at coordinate 6,538 of JAOZQY010000119.1, forward strand.
CTGAAATCTGTATCCAGAGAGAGATCCCCCGTGGTGTCCACAAATGAAAGCAATTCGGTCCATGTACTGTAAGAGCCTACGATAGGATTCCGATTGCCATCGTATCCAAAGGCAAGCTCGATAAGGGTATAATCTTCAGTCACACCGGTATGGGTTTCGATGTAGTATTCGTCTTCTCTTTCCCGCATATTAAAAAGGCCATGATAGGCCCCGTTCAGGAATACATTCACGGGTAAGGATTCAGAAATTATGGGTTTTTTATTGGATTTCCCGGCAATGGTTTGTATTAAGGGGTCTCGAAAATGTGTGTTTGTAGTGGCTTTGTTAACGTTGTCATTACCACTGTTTCTCAATATCAGCCTTTTAAATTTGTCCGGCCCTTTTTCCTGGAAGAAGGCATAGTCAAACCATTTCTTTCCATATCTTGACCTGGCGGAAAGCCTTAAGGAATTTGGCTTTGTTGCTTTAGGAGCATGAAGCGTAATCCCGGCTCCTCCTCTGAAACGGGTCGCACCCTCTTCAATAAATTCCATATTTGCACTTACCTCAATATAGCGATTGTTGTCTGAAATAAGGCCAGCATTTCCATAGAGTGTACCTGGGTCTGCCACCAGGGAAACCACTGGATTTTCATATGGATTGTCATCAATAATGACAGAGATAGTCAGTATTGGCCCACTCACTGTACCTTCTTTGATCAGCCTTGCCCTGATAATAGTGGTGCTGTCGATCTCTACCGGCCCCTGGTATTCAAGATCAGAATCGCCTGGTTCAGAACAATCCGTGGTGTAAAATATGGAGGCCCCTGTAACATTCGAAAATAGGGCCAGGATGACAGGTTCGGGATAAATACCTCCAGGCAAATTCGATGAAGGGGCAGGCAAAACCGTAAAGGAGCCCGCCAGAGCATTTGGAGCCCCGGGTGTTGGATCGTCGAAAAAATTCCAGATCAATCCGGCATCAGGATATCTGCCATAGGAGATGTTGGTCGATTGAGGGCCGAAGGATATGTGATCAATAAGGATTCCGTCCTCCGTATATATAGCAAGGGTTTCTCCCTCACCGGAGAGTTTAAATGGTGCATGGTTATAACCTTCTGTCGGTTCACCGTCAGCCCAGATCAGGAGATGCTCTTCCTTGCCAAGCATCAATTCTTCCAGGGTGTCAAGTCTCCATTTTAATGGTTCCGAGGGATCATCGGTAAAGTACAACTTGTTAAGCCGTACTGGATCATCCCCGTAATTATATATTTCAAACCAATCGTCGTCGTCTCCTGCAGGGTCCACTGTTAATCCGGAATTCATGGCAAGTAATTCGTTGAATACCAAGGTAATTGCAGTGTCTGGTGCGCTTTCAACAGTAAACTCATAACTACTCTTCAGTGCAGTGCTGTTGTAGTGGATTGCATCAGAAAGGGATATGGTATCTGGCAGGGAAAGTTGCCCAAGAAGCGAGCTTGGAAGAAAAAAAAGGCCTATTAGCAGTTTATAGTAGTGCATTAGCTTACGAAGATATGTAAAATCCCGATTTCGTAGTAAATTCACATATTGATTAGAAATATTCAAATGATGAAAATCTTTGATGAAAATACCATTGGAAATGCTGCCCCTATCCATGAGTGGGTAAAGGCCACGGAACAAGCATTTATAGACACAGCCAATGGAGAGCTTGAGGTGCCGCCAAGGATGCATATTGACCGGGGCCAAAATACACTTTTATTGATGCCCTGTTTTGGGAGTGCCTATTTCTCTACTAAACTGGTTTCTGTTTTTCCTAAAAACCTGTTAAAAAAAGAATCCATTAAAA
>JAOZQY010000300.1:0-1087 GCA_029931975.1 Bacteroidales bacterium
GATTCATAATTCCTATGCTCAGATCTGGGCAGAAAACGGTACATTTGGTCTTATACTTTTTCTTCTTTTTTATTTACAAATCTATTTTGGACTTTTATGTATTTATCTCACTACATCAAATAATGAAATACGAGCTCTTTCTTTAGGACTGATAAGTGCTTTTTCAGGATATGCGGTTCAATTCACCGGATTGCCTCTCCTACGTCAAGAACTTGGCTGGATGATGCTGGCGCTTGGTGTTGCAATGATATCTATCTACAAACAGGAACAAAGGATTTATTTTGCATCAGTACAAGATAAATTTATTCAAACAAAAAAGAATTGCTTGAAATAATGGAGGTTTTTTAAATATGAATAAAATTAAAGAAAAGATATATTCAAAGAGAGCACTTCGGGCTCAAAGACTATCTTCTCTTGGAAAAATATCAAGGCAATTACCTTGGATGGTTAGACGTAACCCTAAAGCTGTCGCTAAGTGGATAGAACTCAAACTTTTGGGGAGGTTCGCCTCTCCACGTTGTAACAACTATCCAGCTATTGTGCAGATTGAAGTAACTAATCTGTGTAATCTTCACTGTAAAATGTGCCCTCGTGATCATGAATTTAAGAAAGCAGGGATTACACCAAGCAGCATGCCTTTTGATACATTTGATAAAATCATGGGCGGATGGATCCAGCATGTTTACCAAATACATCTTTTTGGGCGGGGTGAACCTTTGCTAACCGCAGAGCTCCCAAAAATGATTGAGTATTCCGCTGAACATGGTGTGCCCTTTATTTCGTTCACTACAAACGGGCACCTACTTCAAGGAGAGGTGGCAAAAGCTATTGCCGGTTCCAGTCTGGATGAACTGCGAATAAGTATTGATGGTGCTGATGAGGAGGGGTATAATATAATACGCAAGGTTCCTCTTCAACGGGTAAAAGATAACATTAAAGCATTTCGTGAAATATGTGATATTCCAATTTCTATTTTAACGACGCTTTCAAAAGATAACTGGGATAGTGTTTATCGCATGCCGGAATTATGTGCGGAGATAGGAGCTTCTTCTCTCAGATTGTTTCCGGTAATACCATATGCATCCCT
>JAOZQY010000300.1:1097-2230 GCA_029931975.1 Bacteroidales bacterium
ACCCTCCGCGAAGGCTTCCTCGAAGCGCCGCCCGAAAACCTCGGCCTCCTCCTCAAAAATATCATCCTTTTTGTAAAGATTTGAACCAACGATGTCAAAAAAAAGGGATTAATTTTATTCCTACTCGCCATTATGCTAAAGACTGCTGTCTACCATTTATCATGGCATTCATAGATGTTGATGGAAACCTTACCCCATGCTGCAGGCTTGAGACTTTGACAGTGGGGAATGTTTTGGAACATGATTTTCTTTCGGTATGGCAAGGGCCAAAGATGTCCAACTGGCGTAAGCTTATGATATCGCGTAAATTTCCCAAACAATGTGTGGATCTGGAATGTATTTATGACTGGCGATAATCATAGCTCTGAAGGGCGCCTAAATTAACAGGTGACATAAGGCGGCAAATGAAGGTCAACTCACTATTAAAAAAAATGGGTTTATATTTTTGTGTGGCCCTTGGACGTTTCTTTAAACAAAAAGGTACTCCAGTATTGGTTTATCATTCCATTGATAACAGCAAATCATATATCAGCATGTCAAAGGAAATGTTTGCAAATCAAATGTCTTTTCTTAAACAGACAGGATGGGATGTTATATCCCTTGAACAATTTATGGGCAGAGATCAATATTACAGATCTAATCCCCAGAAGGTTATAGTCCTCACTTTTGATGATGGTTTAGATAATTTTTACAAAATAGTATGGCCTATCCTGGAGCAATATGGTTTCTCAGCCACCATGTTTATACCCACCGATTATATTGGGAAAAAATCAGACTGGTATGAAGACTATGATCTTATACCCCAGACAGTAATGGGGTGGCCCGAACTTAAAGAGCTGTATCACCAAGGCATAGACATCCAGAGCCATGGCTGTTCCCATCAGATTTTAACTAAATTATCTACAGCTGACCTTTATAAAGATGTAAAAAAATCAAAGAATATCTTGGAGCAGGGCTTAGGGAAAGAAGTGAATCTCTTCTGTTACCCAAATGGTATCTACAATCAACAGACAATTACTGCTTTGAAAACTGCAGGCTATAAAGGGGCAGCTGTTGTTAAAAATTCGCTGTCTAAACCAGAAGATGATTTATATAAAATCAAACGTTTATGTCTTGACTATATCGCAGTGAAT
>JAOZQY010000301.1 GCA_029931975.1 Bacteroidales bacterium
GGCTTCCCCTGATCCATTAATAATGGACCACGTTACAGTTTGATCAGTGGCATCCGAAGGTGTAACAGAGGCATTTAATTGAAGTGTTCCCCCATCTGCATCAATACTTGACAAACCACCTTCGGCTGTCACAACAATTTCAGAAACTTCAATAACAACTTCCCATCCGGCTATTCTTGCCAGCATCCACCACATGGCCTTTGCCAGACGAAGAGCACCTACCTCTCCAATATGGTCATGGTCGGAATCTGACCATGCAATGATATTAAATGAATCATCATAGTCCATCAGATTATCCGGATGGATCTGAGCATGAGAACGAAGGTCTCCGTCATCATTCCAATTGGCTATATTCTTCTCATCATCATTGTTCCAGCAAAGAATATCCGCATAGTCAAATAAAATACGCGATTGATCCTCATTTACATAGGTCCGTATATGGTCGTGTTTCAACTCACGCTGAAAACCCTTCTCCGTTCCGCTGTTGCCATCAACCGGTCCTGTGGTAAAGATCCACTGAGTGGTATAAGCATTTTCCGTACAGTGTTTAATTAACTGATCTACTCCTTCCAGGTAAGTGTCCATACTAACACTATTTCCTGTAAGAACCTCATCATCACTGTCTAGTCCCCATCGCAGGTTGCCTTCCGGACCTCCTTCAGAAGAACCGGCCCAGCGAACATGATAAACTGGATCAATGGTCCCTCCGGGCTCATTTTCCCAGGTCATATCCCAACACCAGCCAAAACCCATTATATCGTAAGGATTCCCAGAATTATACTGACCAGTTATAACAGCTTTCATATGATCTACCCCAGATTGTGAAAAAAAGCTGCTCTCTCCCATCATCCAGGGTCTGCCAATACGCAAGTACAGGTCCGAATAAGCCGGAGGAGGATCTGAAGAATAAGTTTCGACCTGGTAAGTATCATCCATAAGTTCCAACAACTCCTGCCCGATTTGATAGGCCATGGAGTGAGACTCCCCCGCCATAAAAACCAGCATCTTCTTTACTTCATCTATATACTCCTGGGGAATATCATCGTAAAGATCAACAGCTCTGTGATCAGCAATAATCTGACCACTTAGGACCAAAGAAATCTGATTGAAAGCAATAATAATTAGAATGACTCGCAAGATTTTCATTTTTAATATTCTATTATATGACGCATTTGCGAATTAAAACAATATTATACAATTTTGGTTTATATAAAAAAAGATTAACAACTATAAAGCATTATATAAGACCTGTTCTTTACATAAATAAAACCAAAATGAAGTTGGAGAAAATTATATTCCCTATTATATTTATAATTACACTTTGTAGTTCGTGCAGCGCACCAGAGAGCCCAGCCGATTTAAATATTATTTTTCTTCATCACAGTACAGGAGAATTTATCTGGAATGGCAAACCTCCGTCATTGATAAGAAAAGCGGCAGGCAAGGTCAGTGACAATCTAGCGGACAAAATCTCAAGGAAACCTTATCTACTTAAGCTTTTCGAGGAACATAATGATATTAGTGGGAAAAACTATCTGATTGAGGAGCGGGACTTCCCGAAAGCTAAGCCATATGGATGGAATAACTTTCCATTCGATTATTACAATATCTGGGTAAAAAATGCGGGAGAAGAACCCTATAAGGAAGAACCCACACTGGAGATACTCACTAAAGATTTCAAGGTGATTATTTTCAAACATTGCTATCCGGTTTCAAACATCAAACCAGACCAGGACTCAGCTTCTATAGACTCCTATCTTCACACCATCTCAAACTATAAACTCCAATACCTTACTTTAAGAGACAAGCTTCATTCTTTCTCAGAAACAAAGTTCATTCTATTTACCGGAGCAGTTCAGGTTAGGGCCAATTTACCTGAAGATGAGGCCAAAAGAGCAAAGAAGTTTTTTGATTGGGTCAGAGATGAATGGGATCTGCCTGAAGATAATATATTTCTTTGGGATCTTTACCAGTTAGAAACAGAGGGAGGCTTGTATCTCAAGGATGAATATGCCTTATCCCCCAGAGACTCCCATCCAAACAAAACCTTTGCCATGAAAGCAAGTGAATTGTTATTCCAAAGAATAATTGATGTAATTGAAAATGAGGGGAAAGAAACCGATTTGACTGGAACCCAGGACTAATCTGCAGAAGCAGAATAATCCATAGAAATTATTCGCATCATCTCCCGAGTAAAGCGGGCTGCTCCAATTTCATTAAAGTGAG
>JAOZQY010000302.1 GCA_029931975.1 Bacteroidales bacterium
CTTTGGCTTTCTGTACTTCGGCATGCCTGGTTTTTTCAGCAAAAATCACAAGGATAATGCCATCGGTAAGCGGTGTCAGTAGAAGTGTATCTGGATAATTGTTTACCGGAGATGAATCATATATTACCCAATCAAAATTTTTTTCTAACTCTTTTTGGGTGCCCCGGGTGATATTGGATAAGATATCAAGATAATCGCCTTTCTGGGAAACTTTGCCTGCTGTTATCAGTTTGATATTATTAAAGGATGTCTCCTTGATAATTTCACCTAAACTTATTTCTCCCTTTAGAAAATCGACAAAACCGTTTTCCTGTTTCTGTTCAAACCAGACATGAAGATTTGCCTTGCGAAGATTGGCATCAATCAGCAGTATCCTTTTTTTTTTTTCAACAGCCAGGGATACTGCCAGATTAGATGCCAAGGTTGACGTTCCTTCACCATGCGTTGCGCTGGTCACCATTATAGACTTAAGATTATCACTATTTTTTTGCACCATACTGACCTTGATCCGCGTTATAGTATCTAATAAGGCCTGATTTATTTTCATAGTTCCTCAGCAGAAGGAGCCAAGCGCACTGTGCCCCTTTTATTTTCATTATTTCTCTTAAATAAGGGCAATTGTGCGCCGTGCCCCAACCTAAATTATATATATCAAGAAGTTTTTTTCCATCCGTCCCAGTTAAATTGCGGTTTGAACGTATGAAGGCCATGATGTTTCATTTGTGATATATGCTCTGGTTAATTAATCATATTTTCCATGGTATCAGCCACAGCTTGAGGATCTCTTTCACCACCCCCAAACCGCACCTGTATTGTGCAATAATATCTTCTAATACAACCTGGTTAATTTTCATATTTTTACCATCAATTATCAAATGAAATTATTCGCGTATAACTGTAACTTCAGAGTTTGGATTCAGGACATATGGAAATGAGAATGTAAAATTAACGGGTATGATTCTCCAGATATGCTGCATAAAAGCATCTGAACTGGCAATGGATGTTTTAGGAACATATATTATATCATAGGGTTTGAGCCACACATCTGCAAGTTCGCCGTTAAGAACCTGATTCATATCTAACAGATGCGCATTGGGAGTATTTAAATCGGTGTAACGAATAAGGATTACACTGTCAAGTCTTGCACTGTTTTTTGTCCCTCCTGCCATCATAACAGCATTAAGCATTCTCATGGGACCATTTATGGTTACCACCTTTGGCTGATTGACTTCACCACCTACATAAACAATTTGAGAAGCTGATTTTACAAGAGAGATACTAAGTTCGGGCACCTTAAAATCCTCCACAATTACAGTGATCTCCGGTCTTTCATCCGACCCGAGTTTTTTGTAGTACCGTTCTGTAATTAATTCTTCAAGCTGACTCGGTGTTTTTCCTGCTGTATCAATTTCACCAAGAAGCGGAAGGGAAATTTTACCATCGGGGCGTACCTTGGTTATGCTGTTAAGTTCGCTGTTATATATCAGTTTTATGGACAGAGAATCTCCCACACCCAATGTATAATTTCCATCAAGGGAATATCCAAGTTTTTTATAGTATTGTTCTGTCAAAATTGTATTGAGCTCAAGTAAGGTCAACCCTTTAGCATGAACCTGACCTATCAGCGGCAAAATAATATTACCGGAGGGGCTTACAACGACTTTCTCATTGTTCATTTCCGGGCTGTATAAAAATCGAATGCTGATAACATCCCCCGGACCTGCAATATATTGTTGTGGCGGTTCTGACCGACTGTTTAATTCATTAACATTGGCTAAATTAATCCTTTCACCACCGGGTGAAGCACACCCTGTAAAGAAAAGGGTTAAAAGGGATAAACAGATCAAAACGCCTATTCGATTATTATTTTTAATTTTTTTCCTTTCGATTTTCATAGGGCAAATCCTTAAAACAGACCTCGGAATAGCAAATTTAGAAATATGCTATAAGATACTGTATTTTCAATGTATTATATCAATTTTGTAGACAAATTGGACACTCGATTTTCAAATTTAACCCAAATTCTGCCATAAAATGATGCTTTTGCCAGGTTTGGGGCCAGAACTCAATTACAATTTGTCCAAAAAATAAGTCCAATATGAGGCTTCTGTACAGAGGGCTGTAAAAAATCATTTTCTTCGTGTGAGCACAGATCACCAAGCTTTCATGATCTTTTTTTGTGAAGCACTCAATTTGATGACCTTGCTCACCAACTGATCAATC
>JAOZQY010000303.1 GCA_029931975.1 Bacteroidales bacterium
CCTGGGGAGTAATTGAATCCACAATAAAGGGGGTGCTCCGGATAGCAACGCTCTTTTTTTTAACCCAGATCCGGGCCATGGGAACTGCTTCCCCGTCTATATTGGTCATATTTGCCAGTTCTTCGGCAAAAGCGATGTCTGCGATCTTAAATTCATAGTAAAAAGTGTTGGAGGTAAATGGATCTGCAATTAAAATGATCTTCTTCTTTTCAACCGGGTGTTTTCTTGGAGAGCCTGAAAAGGGGATATGGGTATGGCGGTCTAAATTCTCAGGTTTTCCATAGGCCTGAATCTCAAATTTTTCTTTTACATCCAGAATATTTGTCATGGCGTTCCTCCTATAATAAAAACCAAAGTCCTGTTTATCCTATTATAAACTGGAAAGGAAAGATTCATCAATAGATTCTGACCAAATATTCCAGAATAAGTCAAGAAAATGATTAATTAAATCATGGCGATCTGGTATAAGGTTTTAAATTAGAGCGCTATCGCGCGAGCTTTTAGCCATTAGCTGTTGGCCGTTAGCTAAATGCAAATTCCTATACTGTTAAATTAATAATAGGGAGAACATACCATGCAAGTGGATGGAAAAGTCATGAGGCCCATATGGTTTGATGATGCTTCAGAAACAGTAAAGATTATTGACCAGAGGCTTCTTCCCCATGAACTGGTAATCGAAAACCTCAACACCGTGGATGAGGTGATCCGTGCCATCAAGGATATGTATGTCAGGGGCGCTCCCCTCATAGGAGCCACCGGAGCCCTTGGAGTTTACGTAAGCCTTGCCCAGGAAAATAAGACGCGGGAAAATAAGACCCAGGGAAACAGGACCGAAAAAAGCAAGACCAATACAGATAATACTATGCCAGATAATGAATATCTTGAATCTGAATGCACAAGGCTCAAAAATGCCAGGCCAACAGCCATGAACCTGTTCTGGGGTGTGGACAGGGTCAGGGATATCGCTCTCAGAGAAAATTCCCATGATGCAAGGATCGAGGCTGCCCTGGCAGAGGCCCTGAAAGTGGTGGAAGAGGAAGCTGTCAACTGCAGGAAAATCGGTGAACACGGCCTTGACATTATTAAGGAGATCAGCAGAAAAAAAAATAGGAAACCCGTAAATATCCTTACCCACTGCAATGCAGGCTGGCTGGCCTGTGTTGAATATGGTACAGCCACAGCCCCCATCTATACGGCCTTTGACAATGGCATAAATGTCCATGTCTGGGTGGATGAAACCAGGCCCTTAAACCAGGGATCCCGGCTTACAGCCTGGGAACTTGGCAAACACGGAATAAACCACACCCTGATCACGGACAATGCAGGCGGCCACCTCATGCAGCACAAAATGGTGGATCTGGTCATTGTGGGTACCGACCGTACCACCAGGGCCGGGGATGTGGCCAATAAAATCGGGACCTATTTAAAAGCCCTGGCAGCCCGGGACAATAACATTCCCTTTTATGTGGCCCTGCCCTCCTCCACCTTTGACTGGAATATCACAGACGGGATAAAAGATATCCCCATTGAGGAAAGGGACCCCGATGAAATCAGGTATGTCCAGGGGCTCTGCAATGGAAAAATCCAAAGTGTGCTGGTGCCACCTGAAACCAGCCCGGCTGCCAACCATGCCTTTGACGTAACCCCGTCCCGCCTGGTAACGGGTTTTATCACGGAAAGGGGAATCTGCAAGGCTGGCGAAGATGAAATTATGGCCCTGTTCCCAGACAAAAGACCAGATAAAAGATCAGGCAAAAAACCAGACAAAAAACTGAATAGAAAAATAAAATAAAAATTCAAATATTGACAATACACTAAAAAACAGATCAAATTGGTCCTGACAAAAACCCTAAACAATACTAAAAAATACAGCTATGCTTACAGACCTTGAAAAAAAGATAATTGCCCTGCTTCAAACCGATATTCCTGTTGTAAAACGTCCTTTCCTGAAAATGGCTGAACAGATCGGCATAACAGAAGATGAGTTTTTAAAGATTATGAATCACCTCAACGACCAGGGAATGATCCGCAGATTTGGTGCCACCATAAAACACCAGAACTCCGGGTTTAAAGCCAATGCCATGGTGGCCTGGAACGTGGATGAGGACAGAGTGGAAAAAGTTGGCAATATCATGGCCACATTCAGGGAAATAACCCATTGCTATAGAAGGGATCCTGCACCTGGATGGGAATATAATTTATACACCATGGTCCATGC
>JAOZQY010000120.1 GCA_029931975.1 Bacteroidales bacterium
TTTTAAGGATATTGACCACAATATCCTTTCCAATTTTTATTTTCTCTCCTGCTTTTCTGCTAAGTACAAGCATATCTTTGGTTTTCCTATCTCAGATAATCCACAAGACTTAAGTTCAAGACCTTTGAGGTGGAACTTAAGGCTGCCTGGTAGGCGATTTCAATATTTTGAAGATTCATTATGGATTCAATCATATCAGCATCTTCTATCATGGACTTACGTTCAGTAAGACTAAGGCTGGTCTCAGTTGTGATGGTTTCTCTTACCTGGAGACGGCTGTATTTCATACCTGTGTCCACAATTCTTGATGTCATATTACTAAAATTCAGTTCCAACCTTCCAATGGACCGTTCAATACCATCCCTGTCATTATCTGATAAATAGTCTTTTAAATCAATTAATGTATTAAAAATTCCCCATTCCGTTTCAGAGCTTCCCTTTACAGGGGTTTCAATATCATCTGAGGGATCAAATCCCAATATCGTTCCTATACTCTGGTCACCTCCCCCTGCGGAAAGCGGGGCATTGTCCCCGGACTGCCATTGAAGATGGAATTCTTCAAGTTTTGTTCCGTTTTCCTTAATGGTGAATCTATTGGTATAATCATCCCAGAAAACCGAATAATCTATATTGTTTCCCTTTGCCATGGATTCTGCTTCCAAAGCTATTTCCACCTCACTTGCAAGTTCTTCATAACTGGTATAGGTTTTGGTACGTACGGATGCCGTCAGGCTGGATACAGTTTTTCCAACATCCCCAGATGTAAGTTCCTTAAAATCTATCTTATTATTGGTTGCATCTATAACAAGATTAACAATTTCTAAATCGCTTTCCAAAAACCGTACTGAATCATCTTCAGAAGGGTCAAACCCCAGCATTCCGGCAGCTGTATCTGCGGCATTGGCGCCTGAACTCCACAACAGATCAAACCCAAGGATATCGGCGTCACTGCCTTTGATCATAAATTGGCCTGCGGCAAAATCATAGGTAACCGTATAATCCACGCCATTGAGCGAGGCATTTCGCATGGAGGCCTGGATATCGGATGCCACGGCATCCAGGTCAGTATAATCTCCTTTTGTGATTTCAATACTGATTTCACTGGAAAGTGTACCGTCAATCTTTGTTTCAGTAAACTCAATGATGTTGTTGGTATCGTCAAAGGTCATAAGGACCGGAGCTGTATCACTTAAATGTACAAGACCCACATCATCAAAAACAACATCATACCCTAAGGTATCACCTATTGACTCATCCCGGTTGTCACCTGTTGCCCAGAGGATATCAAAAGCATTCAAAGCTGTTCCGCTGGTCCGCTGAATTGCAAACTGGTCAAGGGTATCATTGTATGTGACATCATAATTAACACCATTACCAGAAGCAGCAGAGGCGTTATTCATTGCCGTTTCCACTGCTGTTTCAAGGGCTGTAATGTCCTTGTAGGTTCCGCTGGAAATAAGTGCTGCCAATATGGTGGCAGTGCCTGCTGTATTGGTTTCCTGAAAATCCATTTTATTATTTGTATTGTCTATGGTAATGGCAGAGTGAATGGGAGTTATATCTGACACAGGATAGGTAATGGTGTCATCAAAGGGATAATACCCAAGGGTGGCAGCAGTTGTGGATGCACCAGTGGTATTGCTCCATAGGATATTAAGCTCATTCAGGCTGGTACCATCCTCCCTGATATTGAACCGGGAGTTTTCAATATCATAGGAAACTGCATAATCGATTGTGTTGGCCCCTGAAGTTGGTGCGGCACTGGCTGCTTCCAAGCTGGTTTCTATTTCAAGGGCAAGAGAGTCCATATCCGTGTAATTACCGGCTGTGATAGTTGCTGAAAGGATAGCGCTGACACCTCCCGTGGAATTTACCTCCACAAAATCAATGGTATCATTCACACCGCCTGTAATGGTAAGATCCGTTATAAAGACAGGCCTGGTGTCAGACACCGGAGGAGAAAATGTCAAATCATCGGATTTAAATCCGATTTCATGGCCAACACTATGGTCCCCTTTATAGGGTATGATCTCAAACTCTATGGACTCTCCCTGCTGTACCACTTTGTTGTCAAGCCTTATGCTTATATCTGCAAATCCACTTTCATCCAGATCAATTTCAATATAATTTGAGGTCCCTGAAATTTTTGCCGGAATTACATAGCCGGGATTCCCTTCCACATTCCACCCGGAACTTCCGTCCCAGATCAATTTAAAGGGCTCTGTTCCAGGGGGCTCAGGGGTTCCAATGGTTAAGGTATCCGGATTCAAAATATTGAAATTAACATCATCCGGATCAATCAGACTGGAGGTTGCAATTTCATTAATATAGGGCTCCCCCCCTGTATCCCACATGAACTGGGTCCTTAAATATCCGTCATAGCTTCCATCCTCCCGGATGGAAAACTGCTGAAGCTGGTCATCATAGGAGACCACATATTCGGCCCCATATCCATTGGTGCTGGATGCATCATTCAAAGCATTTCTCACGGCAGAAGCCAATTCTTCCGGTGTATAGACTCCATGGGGAATCTGGGTCTTAATCACCTTTTGGGATGCACTGCCGTGACCGTTATCTTCTTTAAACACTAGGGTATTATTGGTATTATTAATCTCTATATTGCTATCCCAGAAGGTATTGTGGCCGTCCCTGCCCACCTGGACTTCAGAATCTTTATCTATCCTGATTTCAAAGGGCACATTATTGCCATGGTATAAAACCTGATCAGGATCAGCGGATGTATCATATTCAAAGGGGATGACATCTGTTTCAGTTCCTCCGAACACATAATTACCGTTCACCTGAGTATTACCCAGAGAAACGATCTGTTCAATAATATTTTCAATCCTTTCCACTGCATCCAGTCTTTCATCCGCTGTGGATGAATCGTTTGAAAGGCGCATAGTTTCGGCTTTTATATCCAGGATCAAATTATTGACACTGTCCAAAGCAATTTCAACTCCCTCAAGCCATGATTTACCCATCATTACATTTTGTTCGATCTGTTTCAGGTTCCCGATGGAATTCCTTAAGGAAAGGACCTGACTCAATCCCAGTGGATCATCTGAAATCTCATTGATCCTTTTCTGGGTACTGACCACCTCGTTGGCATCCTTAAGATCTTCGGTGAGATTGCCTAACCTGTAAGTGGAGGTATAATAAGTACTGATATTGGGCACCCTCATTTTTTCTCTCCTGTTATCTCATAGAAATCAATGTAGTGAGCATTTCATCGGACACTGTGAGCAGTTTGGAGGCTGCTGAAAATGCATGCTGGTATCTCATCAATTTAATCATCTCTTCGTCAAGTGATACAGCAGAGACTGCATTTCTCTGCTCGGTGATATTATTTACCATAATATCGGCAAATGCCTTTGAGTTCTTTATACTTCTGGATTGTATGCCCATGGAACTGATGATATTGTTAAAATAATTATCCAGATTGACGTTTGTAGTGCTTGAATAGGCCTCGTTGCCCCTTTTATAGGTCCATACCTTAAGTGTTTTATCCTGAAACTGGACATCTGCCATGCTTAGGGCATTGGTATTGTCTCCCTGGCTGATCACACCGGTATTGCTGTTGACAACAGCTGCCGCTAAAAATCTTGTATCGCTGAGGGCGTCATTCATCTCCATTGTTACGGCATCACGGCCTTCAAAAAACGTATTGATCCCTGCAGCTGCCATCAGGCCGGAAGATGAGGATACATCATCGGAAAATGCGAAACCGATATCAGTGGAATTGCGCTGCCTGAAATCAAACTCCACATAACCTTCTCCTGTGACTCTTGTATTAAAATCAATCTTGATATCAGCCAGTCCGTCTCCTGAAAAATCCACACCAAACCCGTCATCATCCCCCCCTGTGGGCAAAATCTGCAAAGTACCGCCTGTGGGATCATTCATCACCCCCCATACTCCGGTGGCTGACCGTTCAAACCGAAGATCTGTTGCAGCAAAATCAATGCTGCTCCAGTCAGTGACGCTTATGGTTACATTATCTTCGGCAAAACCGTTTCTTTCCGAGTATTGGGTATTCTGGACTGTATAATAATTTTTTGATGCTTCAAACTTAAGACGATTGTCCAGGGTGATGGAAGCTTTCATACCCGGGGCCTCCCTATTGAACTGTTCGGCAAAGGAATCCAGGGTCCAATGCCAGTCAGCCAGAGTTTCACCGGTGGGCTGGTCTGCGCTGTTAAAAGAAAGGGGAACACCCGTATCACTGGTAGTAACAGTGAACACATCATCACCCAAAAGTGTACCATCATAAAATTTAAAATTCATTCCATCCACCTGAACCTCCACAGGCGCCTGGGGCGTATAGGGAGGATCATGACCTTCAATGGTAAATGTACCGGTTTTTATGCTGCTGGACCACTCAATGACAATGGGTTCATCACCGGTAGCCGGTAACTCTCCAATTTTACCACCTGACACAACCTTGAACTGGTAAAGGTCGTTGATACTGTTTGCCTGGCCGGTAATCCTGAAGTCCAAAGGATCTGGTTCTCCAGCATCATCTGTGTTTAGAGTTAATGTATTCCCTGCAACCAGACTCCCGCTGGAGATATCAAAGGTGAGGGTCGTTAAATCGTTTTCCACAATGGACACCTGGCCTTCATCCTCGATTGTGACAAGGCCAGTGGCACCTGTCCTGATTCCGTTACTGTCCAGACGCTCCCACATGATCACCCCTTCATCCCCATATAATGAAGAAGTGGTTGAATTGCGATAGGTTTTTGAAGGGTCAGCATCCAGAACATCATTTTCAGGCTGATTAGCCCCAATACCTGTTCCGGTCCTGGCCTTTAATGTGGCATTGCTCCCGCTGGTATCTGAAAAATTTGTGATTGCAATGGGGTCCTCCAGGGCCGTATCCTTGATGATGGAAACGGAACTGCCGGTCCTGATCACTTGATAATTGGCATCAACTCCTGCACTAGCAAGGTCTGCATTGATTTCAGCTTCCAGCAAATGAGCAAGCTCCAAATCTGTAGTACCGGCCCCGGCAGTAGTTGAAAATGAGATATTGGCACCGTCCAGATCAAAGGAAATGGTTTCACCTCCTGCAGATGAAAACCCTGAAAATCCGCCCTCCCCTCCCAGGGTTAAAATGGAGCTGCCTTTTTTGGCCAGAGTGTCATCAAAAAGTCCGCCTGAACCGGCTCCAGCCACTGTTGATCGAATGGATATGCCCGGTTCGACAATGGCGGAAACAGTTCCCGTTATCACCCCGTTTTTTATTCCGGCACCGGCGGTGGTTTCGGCAAGGGTCACAAAAGTTCCATTCCCGGAAAAAATAATATTGTCAGTGGACAGGGCAATCGCATCATATCGGGATGTATCTGAAGTATCCACCACATTGTTAAACCTGAGTTCTGTATTGCCTGCTGCAGATGTTGTTGCACTGCCGCTCAATTCTGTAACGTCAATTACAGCATCATCATTACTGTCGTTGGCTCCATTCCTGAGCCTTATCCCGGAGCCGTCTGTTGTCCGTAAAATAATGGAATTGGTGGATGGATCATGCTGCACTGTAAAAGATTGTCCGTCAAGGGCAGTGGTAAGCGCATTGCTGAAAGCCAGGGACAACTGAGCCTCATCTGCAGTATCGATACCGCTCAGATCCACGCTCACTGAAGTTGTGCTGGCAGCTGCAGTTCCCGGCACAGGGACAACAACAGAGTCAATAACAAAACTTACCGTGTCTCCTGCATCAAAGTTTGAAAAGGTATCCAACCGAATACCCGCATTATCCTGAACTTCAAAATCCTGGAGACCCAGGGTTTTGCCGGAGCTGCTGGTAATGGTAAGACCGCTGGCAGACAGGTCCTTATCTTCATTAATCTGGTTGATGGATTCCACGGCTGCCAGTAAAGAGTCTTCAAACTGCTCCTGGAGGGTTCCCTCTGATGTGTCCCGGATAAAACTTTGCTGCTGAATAATCCCGTCCACATATAGGGAATACTGGATTTCATCTCCTTCCTGGGTATCTGAAAACAATGAAACGCCCAGGTTATCAACCAGCTGAAAGCTGGCTGAGGTTTCAGATGCATAGGCTGTTACCCCATCCACCCGACTTAAAGCAGCGGCTATGGATGCAGCAGATCGCTTGGCATCACCGCCAACGTCCTGAACTTCAATGACAGATGTCCCGGAAGGACCATCATAGACAGTCAGGGTCTGCTGGGCAATGGCTGAGTCAAGGGTTGTGGCAACTCCGGATGTAACAGCTGATCCCCATACCTCTGCCAATCCATCCCCATCCGACTCCATAACCTCCATGTCACCCAATACGGCATCATCCACCACAGTTAATTTATATATGGATTGAACCGCACCGGGTGCTGTTCCCTGCCAGTTGGTAATCCGAGCTTCTGAAATCCCCATATCCATGTTGATATTGGTATATTGGGTGTCAACATCGGTCTTATCTTCAACCCACATGGTAAAATCTTTTGAATTGTCGATTTTGTCCCCAAACTCAAAACTCGTCAGCCAGCCGCTGTCATCAGCTGCATAATCACCAATCACAGGTTCATTAAAATATTCCAATCCGGCACCCTGGGAATGCTGATAATTGATGGCCCAGATCATCTCTCGGGACAACTCGTTAATTTCAGCCTGGTATTTTGGTATTACTTCATCTCTCATCTCAAGCAAACCGCCGATACTGCCGCCTGATATCTTGTCCGTGATAGCCTGGCCAGCCCCTGAAGAACTTTGCCATACAACATCATCACCCGCCACACCCAATTCATAGGTATCCACCCCATTGACCAGGGTAAAACGGTTTGCAGCATTAATGATCACTGAGCCATTGGACTGTTCAATGGTATCAATATCAATCAGTTTACCCAGTTCATCCACTAAGCTGTTCCGCTGATCTCTCTGGTCATTGGCGGTGCGGTTGATTTCAGCGGATAATATATCCTGATTCAGGTCTGCAATTCTTTTTGTCAGGGCATTAACCTGTTGAACCGCTGAATTGATGTCGGAATTAATATCTGTTGTCACGGCATCCATATCCAGGATAATAGATTCAAACCGGGATGCCAGCTTTGCTCCGGTTTCAAAAACTGCCACCCTCTCGGATGATCCCTGGGGGTTGTCGGAAATATCATGCCAGGAGTTCCAGAATTCAGTCATTACCGTGGTAATACTGGTATCTGAATTTTCATCAAAAAAACCTTCAAGAATCCGCATATAGGATTCCTGCTCCTCAAAAGAAGCCTGGGTAGATTGTTCCCCTGTCAGTCTTTCCTCAAGCAGCTTATCAACGCTTTGCTGAATCTGATTGATATCAACCCCTGTACCAAAAAGAAAGCCCCCATACAGGGCCGGGGTTCTGCTGATATGGTCTGCATTCTGCACACTGTAATCAGGATTGTTTACATTGGCGATGTTCTGACCGGTGATGTTAAGTCCATATTGCTGGGAAGCGATGGCAGTTTTAGCGATACTGAGGGTAGAGGATATTCCTGACATATTCTACACCTCTGCATTTATAAGATGGTGTTTGTCCCTGGCTGCAATAATATGGCCTGAATGGGAATATTGTTTTTTATCAGTGGAGTTCACCGCCGTGGAAAAAATATCATCAATAACAGACAAATATTCTGTGATATACCGCTTATTTCTAATGGCTAATAATGAAATTTCTTCTTTGCAGACTTTGATAGCAAGCCCTATTTTTTTCAATTCAGACTTGCTTTTTAAGGATACTGGCAAAGCACTTATGATTTTGGAGAGTTGAAATGATTGAGCATCCATATTCACTTGGGAAGATTGGGTTTTAAATAGTTCAAGAATTTTTTTAATTAATTTTTCAATGGCTGCTGCCAATTCTTTCTTCTGACCTGTAACGGTCCACAATTCTTCCACATCCATCTCAATTATATATTTTTTTTCAGTCTCAAGTAGCCCTAAAAGCTCCTGATATAAAGCTAATTTTTCCCGAAGCATACCTTTTATCTTCTCGGTAAATTTTTCCATGTTTGCTCTCCCCTTCATATCATCGGTATTTGTCGAACTCTACTGAATCCTAAAAATAAAACCAGACGGAATTTTTTTCCCCTTTTAAAAAAATCCACATTTAATTGACTTAGAGAGCAACTTCTATGCCATGGACAATATTGAAAGAATATTCAAAAAAGAGAAACAAGAAAAAACATGGGAAAGGCTTGTCAAATAGATTCTTTCAGCTGATGATACAAAAATTCCCTGATACCAATGGATTGCCTGCCTTTTG
>JAOZQY010000304.1 GCA_029931975.1 Bacteroidales bacterium
TGTTTTTCAGTTCGCTGAATATCTCACCGATTTTGTATTCAATGGTATTTGCATGTTCAGCATTGGTTTTGAATTTTTTCAGGTAGGGGAAAAGTTTATTGTTTGCAAAATCCACAAGGTCATCGCCAGTTAAAGCGTTGTGGTCAATTTTACCATTTTCTAATTTTGGGGCTGCCCATTTTATCCATTGAAATTCCGGAGAAATGATATTTGTATAGGTTTTACCTGTTAGTTCGGCCGCAGTTGCTTTGTCTTTTTCCAAATCATCCAAATATTTTAGAAACAGCACCCATGAGGTCTGTTCTACATAATCCAGTTCACTTCCACATCCTGCATCCTTATGCAGGATATCGTCTATATTTTTAAACGTCTGTTCAAACATTTATGTTCTATCCCTTTTCTTTTTAAATGACTTTGATCTGTTTTGTCGGTATTTCAGGGGTTTGGAAGTGATGACCAGCTTTTGTCTTTCCCTGGCCTGGGGGTTTTTTTCTACAAAAATTTTTTCCATGGTAAAAGGATCTATCCCTGTATAATACATGAGAGTTGAAAATGTGGAAGGGGTGGGGGTAAAGATCTGGACCTGTTCAGGGTTAGTCTTAAGCTTTTCAGAAGTAAATTTTTTTAAGTTGGTCATATCCCCCAGGGTGCATCCTGGATGGGCCGCAATAAGATAATAGGTTAAAAATTGTTTTTTATGGGATTTGGCGGACAATCGGTCAAATGCTTCTTTAAAGTCAAGCAGGTCGTTGATTCCCTGCTTGCCCATGAGGCTTAGGACCTTTTTGCCGGTATGTTCCGGTGCAACCTTCATCTGGCCGGAAACATTGTCCTTGGTCAATTTTTCAAGATAGGTCTGTCCATGGTTTTTGTCATTTAAAATCAGATCATAACGAATACCTGAGTTGATAAACACCTTTTTGACCCGGGGCAGGGCCTCTATCTTGTGGATCAGGCTTATCTGGTGGGAATGGTCCGGTAACAGGCTGGTACAGATTTTCGGGAAAAGGCAGCGCTTGTCCGGGCAGGCTCCTTTTTTTAATTTTTTTTTGCATTCATATCCGTACATATTGGCTGTTGGACCGCCAAGGTCCATTATATATCCCTTAAAATCCTTGTCCCTGGTCAGCAGCTCTGCTTCTTCTATGATGGAGGCCTGGCTTCGATGTATGACAGTTCTGCCCTGGTGGACTGAAATGGCGCAGAAGTTGCACTCTCCGTAACATCCATAATGGGTGGGGATTGAGAATTTAATGGTGTCAAGGGCTTTAACCGAGCCATTATCCCTGTGGAAGGGGTGCAGATCCCGTTCAAAATCAAGGCCATGGATAGCATCCAGTTCTGCAGTATTGCTGTATGGTTCCGGAGGGTTCAGAACCAGGTATCTGTCATTGTGCTGCTGGCAGATTCCCTTGGCCGTGGCAGGCTCGTTGTTTGCGTAAAAAAGTTTAAAGCTTTCTATGTACTGCTTCTTATCCTTTTGTACAATTTCAAAGGAGGGCAGTTCAATTCCTTTTTTGTCCTTGGAAATATATCCGACTCCCCTGATGTTACGGGTATCTGTCCCGTTATTCAAAGCAGCTGAAAGGTTAATTATACTGGCATGGGCCATGCCGTATACCAGGTAATCAGCCCGGGCATCAAACAGGATGGACCGCCTGATCTTATTGGACCAGAAATCATAATGGGCAATTCGTCTCAGGCTGGCCTCGATCCCACCCAGGACAATGGGGGCAGTGGGTTTGAAAAACCGTCGGATCAAATTGGCATAGACAATAACAGCCCTGTCCGGCCGGCAATTGTTAATTCCTCCCGGGGTGTAGTCATCTTTTTGCCGTCGTTTTTTGGATGC
Organism: Bacteroidales bacterium; assembly: GCA_029931975.1. GTDB lineage: Bacteria > Bacteroidota > Bacteroidia > Bacteroidales. The sequence continues at coordinate 1,853 of JAOZQY010000304.1, forward strand.
TGTATAGTTGGCCACCATGGAATCCACAGCACCTGCGGTAACTCCCCAGAAAAGCTTTGGCTGGCCCAGCCTTGAGATATCTTCTCTACCTTCAATATCTGGCTGGCCAATAATGCCCACCTTGTATCCCTTGTCGGCTAGTATTTTTCCGATAAGGCTTACTCCCATAAAAGGAGAGTCAATATAGGCATCTCCTGTGACCAGGATAATATCCAGCTGTTTTATGCCAAGTTTTTTTAATTCATTCGGGGTGGTGGGAAGAAACATTATAGGTGCAAAGGCTCCACAAGGGGTTTATATTTCAATATATCTTTTTAATATACTAAATAAAGGGGCAGAACACAATATTATTCAGGCAGCC
>JAOZQY010000121.1 GCA_029931975.1 Bacteroidales bacterium
CCCATATCATAGTAGGCTGCCTGGATCAGACCAATCTGCTGTAGAAGAGAGGCACGCTGTTTTCTCAAGCCAGCATCATCCGGGGATTTTTCTATCAGGGATGAGAGGCTGAAAAAGGCATCATACCATATCCCGGCATCTGCATAGACATATACTGCCTGTGATCGTTCAGCTGATGCCAATTGGGTTTTTATTTTTTTTGAAGGTTCAATGAATTCCATGCCTCCTGCCGCCAGGATATCCTTGGAACGGTGCTGGGAATCCGGTATCAGGGCAATAAACCATTTATAATGGATGCCCGGCTCCAGGCGGATCCCAAAATCAGCCAGCCGGACAGGGTGAATCCCGGGTTTGTCCTGAATCCCGATACTTTTTTCCACGATGGGGCTGATCCCCTGTTTCTGGATCAGGGTGAATTCAATGGGGTATGGGGATGTTTTTGACTGATAATAATAGAGAACCGGCTGACGGGATATGGTCAGACCGATATGTTCGGGTACAATCAGGCACAGGTAGGGAAGGTCCTGACCCTCTCCCCTGGTGCCGCCTGCCACGCGGCCGGCCGGCGCCCCGCGCAGCGGTGGTTTGTAGACCGGTATATTATTGGTCACCTTGGATCTTTGTTTCAGGGACAGTTCTTTTTTTTGATGATCACCGTTTTTGTTCTCTGTCTGGGTCTGAGAACTACCCTTTTTGCTTTTTTTTTCATGGTCAGAGGCAAAGGATGGCATAGTCCATATAAGACCCATGCCCAACAAAAAACTGCAAAAAACAAACAATAAAGATTTCATGCGCATTCCTCCCTGGGTGTCTGGTTTTCATCTTTAGTTTTTTTAGAAAATACCCGGTAAATATTAATTTTTTCATTTTTCCCTTTTAGTCCTGCTTCTCCTATCATCTGGATATGAAATTGCCCGTTGAGGTAGTTTAATGTTGCTTTACCAATGAGAATCCGCCAGGGATTTTTTCTGGCAATATCCTTATTAAAACTCTCAAGGCGGGAGGCGATGTTTACAATGTCTCCCACAGTGGTGTATTTCATTCTCTCAGAGCTGCCCAGGGCTCCGGCCACTATGGATCCTGTATAGATCCCGATGCGGGTGCCGGCCGGGGGAAGCCCCTGGTTCTGCCAAAGTACATTTAACCTTTCCACCTCCTTCCCCATGGCAATGGCACAATTCACTGCATTGACAGCATCTTTTTTTATCTCCTTTTCAGTTTTCCTGGGAAAGGGTACCCCGAAATTTGCCTTAATACCGTCTCCGGCATAATCGTCCACCACACCGCCATAGTTCATAATTGTTTCGGTCATAGTTTTCATGTAGGTATTCAACCATTGAATCAGTATTTCAGGGGCAAGGGTTTCGGAGATGGTTGAGAATCCTTTGATGTCTGAAAAAAGGACGCTTACGATCATTTTCTGGGGTCTGGGTCTTCCTTTGAGCAAAAACTGGTCCCGCTGCTCCCATATGGAATCTGCTATCTCCCGGGAAACATGTTTTGAGAACAATTGCATTAACAGAGTTCTTTTTTTTCTTTCCATACTTGAAACATAGGCTGTTGTCATCCCGGCGGATAACAATCCTGTCAGAGCCAGAGGAACCAAGGGTATCCACCAGTCGTTAAGGAATATAGAATAGGAAAAAATCCAGAGAAAAAATATTCCCCCTGCAATGCCCAAAGAAAATCGCCAGGGGGATCGTATGAAAAATCCGGTAATGCCGCCCAAAAGACTCCAGAAAACCATGAGATATGTTTCCTGGTATTCTTTGAAGGTCTTTATGGGTCGGCTTTCATTGAGTCCAAACCGGATTAACTGGCTTGCAAAGCGGGCGTGGAGGACTACACCTGGCATTTGCTGATCTTCCAGGAAACTGCGGCTGAAGGGGGTGTAAAAATGGTCTTTTACGCTCTGGGCAACAATTCCGATCAATACAATCTTGTCCTGGATGTCATCCGGGGTAATTTCTCCTGCTAACAGGCTTGTCAAAGAGCGGGACTGGTAAAAACCAGGGGCATCTTTAAAATCAATGAGATATTGATATCCCCTGGCATCGGCATGAATATATCCGCCGTCATCTTTCTCCAGGGGCTTCAGAGTCGTGGTACCCAGTTGCAAATAATCTGGATTCATTGTATCAGCCCCGGCTGAAATACCCTTTTTCTGTAAAAAGTTGAGGGCAAGGAGCAGGTTAAAAGCGTAAAATATCTCTTTTCCGTTATCCAGGAAAAGAAGTCCCCTCCTGATGATGCCACCCGGGTCCACCAGCATATCATTAAATCCCACTTGACCGGTTCCTTCAAGCATTGGCGGCGGCGGCACGCCATTGCTGCCAAATTTTGTAACACAAATGATATTGGGGTTATTGCGCAACACATCGCCCAAATCCTCGGATCCCGGGGGAATTGAAATATCCCGGAAAATATCAAGCCCGATGGCACTTGGATTGTGCTGTAAAAGGTTTACAAGGGCCTGAGAAAGTGTGGCATCTGTCAGGGGCCATCTGCCCTGGCTGAGAATATCCTCTTCGGAGATTGTGATAATCATGATCCTTGATTTGTTTTCAAAGGGTGTTGGTCTTGATCTCATAAACCAGTCATAGGCGGAGAGTTCCAGGTTTTCCAGAAAACCTGAATTTCTTACCCCCAGAATGGCCAGAAAGCAAAAACCTGATATAAAACAAATGGACACCGGCGGAAATCGGATCAGTTTTCGAAAGGAATTCATGATAGATGCAATGCCTATAGCCAGCTATTGATGAGAAGAAAGGGAGACCAATAGCCCGGGTGGCCAAACCTGGGATCATCCACCAGGCTCAATTGTGCCTGCTGAAGGGCCCTGGCTCGAGAAACAGAAGGGTTTTTTATCTGGAGGTAAAATTGTTTGATCAAAAGGGAGGTGGCCATGTCATTGATAAACCAAAGGGAGGCCAGTGCGCTTCTTGCTCCGGCCTTGACAGCTACTCCTGCCATGCCGAGAGCGGCAAGGTCATCTCCGGCAGCACTTTCGCAGGCGCTCAATGCCAGAAGGTCCAGGGGCTTTTTGCGAAACTGCAGGAACCCAGCATATTTATCCAGAGTGTCCATGGTAAGTTTTTCATCAAAGGCCAAGACAAAGGTGCGGTTTACATCTCCCTGGAATTGCCCGTGGGAGGCAATGTGGACGATATTAAATTCTTCTTTTTTCAACTCTTTTTCCATGTTTGAAATCAAAAAATCCTGGTTTAATAGCAATTTGCTTGAAAACAGTCTGCTGATATTTTCAAGCTCCGAGGCAACCTCGGGCAGGGGGGGGAATCCCTGTGATGCCTGGGTAATCCCCAGGGCAAGAATTTTAAGGTCTTTTCTGTTTATTGGAGACGGATCAATAAGATTCAACCCTGGGGTGATAGCGGTTGCATATTTGTGAATTAAAAATTTCTTACCATCCTGGAGCGCTGCCATGGGAACTGTTCGGAGGGGACCTGAAGGTACGAAAATCAGTGTATCAGCCTTAATCAAGAAAAGATCCGGCTCAACCGGACGTATTAGATAGTTATATAATTTTCTGGCATGGGGAAGAAATTCCCAGGTCGTACGCTTTTCAAGCTTTTTGCGAAATTGTCTTATTTCCCGGGTCATTGTTTCCAGGCCCACAGGGATGGTAAACTGCTTCAGACCTGAGGGCAGGCTCACCAGCAGTTCTGTTCGCTCTTCCAGCAGCACCGGATAAATGACAACAGCTGTTTTGGAAATGGTATCCAGGTTTATTGTCTCAAATCCGCCGATATCCACACAATCATCCTTAAAATAATTTCTCAGTTCATAAACCCTCAGCAATTCAATCACATCTCTTGCCTCAATCAGCAGATCTCCATTTTTTTTAGGGTCTTTCACGGTTTTGCTAAGTTGAAGCATCAGATCCACCATTTCAAAACAAATAGATCCTGCAATTTTTCTAAAGGATGCCTGCTGGATATCATGGCAATTGTCCATTTCATAGCGGATGGACTGGAGTGCAAATATAGTCCGCCTATAGGCGGAAACAGCATCTTCAATGTTGTTCAGTTGTTTAAGGATACGTCCTGCCTGCCATTGCCATTTATAAAGTGATTCTGGTGCATATACCTTCTGGGCTGAAAAAATTGCGCTGCGGGTCAATTGAAGTGCTTCTTCATAGCGTTGCTCCCTTTCATACAATTGTCCGGCATACCCAAGTGCATAGGAAATGGACCGATGGTCATCAAGGCGCCGGGCAATTTCCCCGGCCTGGATGAATATGTCATGGCAGTGGAGTAGAAAAATATTTTCAGACGGAAATTTTTTTTTTCCAAGATCCTGATATGCCAGGCCGGCATTTATAAGGCCAAAGGACTTAAAATAGGAATCTTCCAGAGGTTTCAGATTTTCCAAAGCTTTGTCCAGCAAAGCTTTGGCCATTTGGGTCTGGCTATTTTTCAAATAGGCACTGGCACAGTTTATCTGGGCGGTGATGGTCAATAATGGGCTGGATCCGGACTCTGATAGTTTGATGCTTTCTGTATAGGCCTGGACAGCATCCGGGTGTTTTCCCCCGGCTAAAAGCAGATTGCCCTGGTTATTGAGGATGGAAGCCTCAAGTCCTGGTTTGTCAAGCCCTTTGGAAAGGCGAAGGCTGCGGAGTAATTCCTGTTCTGCCTGGTGCTGGTTTCCCAATAGGGTGTGCTGGTTTCCCAGATGGGCAAGTACAATCGCCTGATGGTGCCTGTTACCTGAGTTCTCCGCCAGAATAAGAGCCTCCTCCAGGGATTCCCTGGCGTTTTTGTTGAGTCCCACGGCTTGATAGGCCTGGGAGAGTTCAACCAATACCATGCTTTGTTTCTCTGTTTTTCCTTGTTCCTGGAACAATTTTTCAGATTTGATCCAATTTTTAATTGCTGACCCAAAAGCACCCTTTTTAAACTTCATTGTTCCTTTTTCATGATATGCTTTTGCAGGGAAAACTTCTAAAGGCAAAACAGGGTCTGCTATTGTATTTTGCCTGGATTTTATGTGGGGAGAACAGGCGGAAAATGTAATGAAAAATAATGTAATTGCGGTCATTACCGGTAAGAAAATAACTGTAAAATATAGTTTCCCTCTTATATTTGAAGAATCCAGGTTCATATGTCTATGCCTTTTTAATCTGGTTAATAAAAATTTTGAATCACAAATTGAAAATGTATCCCATGGTCCTGGAAATCACCTCCTGGGGTATCAATATCCCTGAGGGGAAACCCCCAGTAAATTTCAAATTTTGGTTGTATTTCAAAAGGGTGTTTTAACAAAAATCCAGCCCATCTCAACCCAATACCTACACTGGATATATTATCTGGTGAAGGCGTTGCCTGGGATTTGTTCCATGCCTCACCAAAATCCAAAAAAACGGCTGCCTGCAAATATTCTGTCCAGCCTTTATCCCGGACCAGGGGAATCCGGGCTTCCATGGAAGTGATCAGGGCTTGATCCCTGACCATCTGATTTTCTCGGTATCCTCTCACACTATAACGCCCTCCTGCGGCAATTTGCTCAAGACCCAGTAAAGAATCATTGGAGAGCTGCAGATCTGTGCGAAATATCAGCTGGGTATCCAGAAAATCCAGTCTCCTGGCCCATTGGACCTGGCCCAGCCAGGAGAAAAAACGTCCGTCCGGAAGATCATTTGTATGTATGGTGGCATTCATTGCATTGATGCCAAGGCTGAATCGTGATCGAGCTGCAACCACCTGTTTTTGAGTGCGGTGGGTCCAATCCTGGGAAAACCGCAGCACCGTGTTTATGGACTCCCCATCAACGGCGCCCGGTGAAAATGAAAAGGGCAGGCCCAGCAAAGAAGTTTTGTTTTTATTGTTCTCCGCTGAAAATGACATGGCAAATTCCTGGGTAAGGGTTCGGTAAAAAGGGTGTCGCAAGGTGATCTGAAAGGCTTCGGTTTTGCTTACAATATCCAGCTTTTCAAATGCTCCCTCCCTTACATCAAACTGATTTTTTCGATATCCCAGGGTCAATACGGTATCATGGGGCGTGATAGGGAGAGAATACCAGGTATCAATCTGGGGACTATTTTCCCGGGAGCTCCTGGTGTGTAAATTCAGGATATCGCCGTGGCCTGTAAGGTTCTGATGTGCAAGGGTAACAATCCCACCTTCCGCCCCAATGGTCGGAGACTGGTAATTGTCAAACCCAAGCTGGATATGGAAAGGGTTTCTCTCTTCCACCTCCACAGTCATCAGGCTGTCTCCGAGATTTACTCCGGGTTTGAGTTCTGCCTGGATGTGGGCTATTCTCGGGTCCATCTGCAATTGCTGAAGTCTTTTCTGCAGGGGATCAATATTCAGGGGAGGGCCTGCATCAAGATAGAGCCTGTTCTCTATATATTCCCTGGAAAACTTTTTGTTGCCTTTCACATCCAGGTGAGTGATCCTGCCTTCTATGATCTCAAAAATAATTTTTCCATTGACAACTGTCTGATTCGGGATGACTGCACCCGAGTTCACATACCCTTTGCTGATATAAAACATGGTCAACCCATGGCGTATTTCTTCCATCATCTCATTGGTCAGAATTCGGTTCAGATAGGGGGCAGTAATCTGGCCCAGCTCCGCGTCGGAAAAGACACTGCTGCCTTTTACCACAATTTCTTGAACCGCTATTTTCGGGATGGGGCTTTGTCCAGATTTTTTCTTAAACAAGGGCTGTTCAGGTAATATCAATCCCAGGGGTTTCCCCTGGGCAGATTCTTCCAGCAGCAATGGTAATTTCCCCCTGGGATGACCTGCAGGGTCAAAAAAAGGAAGATCCTGGGACTGAACATGGTTATCCAGGAAAACAACGGACAAAAGCAGAATAATGCAGCAGAGTAATGTTTTTTGAATCGTTGAAATGATGCAGTCAATTTTTAAATTCTGTAAATATTTCATCCGGCACATGCCTCGGTTATTTTTTTTAATGAAATTGTCAGACAATTCACTCAATGGGCAGAGGGCTTGATAAAGATCTTCCCGGTTCAACCGGAAGGCTGTCCCGTCCCTTGATCATGAAACTGCTGTATTCTCCTTTATGAACCCTTGCCATACAGGGTTTTCGAAGAAGCGCCACCACATTTCTGAAATCATTGGACAATGGGGATACAAGACCGCTGACATGCTTTACCGGAGACCGGATGTCCACCTGGCCGTCAATTCCCAGGGAGGAGGATGCGTCAATCATACTGTCCGGGTCAGCCAGAAACACATCCGAGACAATTTCAATGTTTCCCCCTTTTCCTTCAAAGGCATTTGCAATGACATTGCTGTTTTTAAGGATGACATACTGGGGATCAATGCTGATATTACCCCCGGTTGTCTGGGATCCTCCTCCGACACTGGCGGTTATTTCACTGTCAACAAGTCGGGTCATATAGTCTGCATATACTTTGATATTTCCTCCGTCAGCCTGCCTGGCATCTGTTGTAACCTGACTATTATCCATGAAAAAAAAGTGTTGTCCTTCAAGGGAGATATTGCCTGCATCCCCTTGACCCCGGCTTTGTGCCGATATAAGCGTGGCATGGGTCAGTTCCATTCGATCAGACTGGATATTTATATCTCCTCCCATGGCCTGGGCTGAAGAGGTTAAAAGGTAGGCATTGTCCAAGGTTAAATTTTCATCAATGGAAATTTCAATATTACCGGCTTTTCCGGCTGTTCCGGAAATCCTGCTCGTGGCAGATATGAATGCATCGGAAAAGAAATCTGCTTTCCGGGCCGATATCTCAATATTACCCCCTTTTCCTGGAGTCGTTGTTGCCGAGGTTATTATGCCGCCTTCCTTCAACATCAGGTCTTCTGTATTTATGGTAATGTTGCCACCGTTGCCCGTTGCCAGATCTCCCAGGAAAGTTGAGCTGGTGCTGGCCGTGATTTTAGATCCAGCACGATTTGTATTTCCATCGGGATTGGTCAAAAAATTTTGTAAATCCATATTTTCACCGGAAACTATCAGGTGCTCCGAAACAATATTGATATCACCCGCATCGCCGCTTCCAAAGGTATCGGCTGCAAGAATCCCCCCATCCATCACTTGAATACTGCCTGCCTCAATGTTCAGGTTTCCGCCTTTTCCACCGTTTAGGCCTGCCTGGGATGCGATTCCAGATAATGCCAATGATTCCTGACCGGTTTTCGCATCTTGATACAGCTCAGGATGGACACCAGAGACCAATAGATTGTCAGCCGTTACTTCCACCAGTCCTCCTTCACCTGATCCATA
>JAOZQY010000050.1 GCA_029931975.1 Bacteroidales bacterium
ATGTGCAAATATTGCACATTAGTGGTTCCGACCGTCCTGTTAAGTTTTATAATCTTGATGTAATTATTTCTGTTGGTTACAGGGTGAAAAGCCACCAGGGGACAAAATTCCGCCAATGGGCAACAGCCAGGTTAAAAGAATACATCGTAAAAGGTTTTACCATGAACGATGATTTACTTAAACAAGCTGGAGGAGGAAATTACTTCGATGAGTTATTGGCTCGTATCAGGGATATTCGCTCGTCCGAAAAAGTGTTTTGGAGAAAAGTCCTTGACATTTATGCCACAAGTATCGATTACAATCCTTCTCTTGAAATGTCGGTTATATTTTTCAAAACAGTTCAGAATAAAATGCACTGGGCAGCACATGGGCATACAGCAGCCGAAATAATTTACCAAAGGGTAGATTCAGGAAAACCAGGTTTAGGATTGAGAAATTATAAAGGGAAGAAACCGACCAAACAAGAAATTGAGGTTGCTAAAAACTATCTTGCTGAGAACGAATTAAGCATTTTAAACCGTATTGTATCGGCTTATTTGGAGTTGGCGGAACTTCAGGCTCTCAACCAAGAGCCAATGTACATGAAAAACTGGATTGAACAGCTGGATGCATTCCTGAAAATGACACGAAAGGATATTTTAAACAATGCAGGAACAATCAGTCATAAACAAGCTTTAGAAAAAGCTCATACTGAATATCAGAAATTTAAGAAACTGAGGGAAAATGAGATTTCTGAAGTGGAGAAGCATTTTTTGGAACAAGTGAACGAGACTGAGAAAAAACTGAAGGATAAGAAAAATATATAAATCACTAACTGATAATTGTTACTACAATTTTTCTGCTCCCCCCGTGATTTCGAAATTCGCATAGATAAATCCCCTGCCAAGTACCCAAATTCAAACGGTGATTTGTAATAGGGATGGTCAGTTCAGCACCAAATAAAGAACTCTTAATATGTGCAGGCATATCATCTGCTCCCTCATAAATATGGGAATAGAGGGGGTGGTTTTCCGGCACCAGGTGGTTCAGGAATGTTTCAAAATCCTGTCGCACCGAAGGATCGGCATTCTCATTCAGAGTGAGTCCGGCCGAGGTATGCTGGATCAAGATATGCATAATCCCCATATCGGGCAGTTTACCTGCGGCTTCCTCCACTTTCCGGGTAATCAGGTGAAATCCCCTAGGATGGGGCGACAGGGTAAGGGTTTTTTGAATGATCATGGCAAATGTAACAGTTAATATTTCACAAAAATAGTCCTTAAAAGGCGCAGTGGCTCTGTTTCTGCTGTTTTTTTATCTATTTTTGCCGCATGTTTTTTGGGAGATTCAGGACGTTCGTACGTATTCTGATGGGATTGTTTATCCTGTTGGCATTCTCCTTTCAGGCTGAGGGTCAGCGAAAAAAAGACCAGGAGAAGAGACAAGAAAAAAAGCAGGAGATCAAACTGGACGAAAACCTGGTACAGTTTTCCGGAATAGTCAGAGACCTCCAACACCGTCCGCTTCCCGATGTAAATATTATCATTTTAACCGATAGACGGGGCACAACTTCCGATCAGAGGGGCATGTTCTCCTTTGTTGTCAGGCCCAACGACACCATCCTGTTCAGTCACATGGGACATAAGGGCACCATCCATGCTATTCCCGATTCACTGGGAGGACAACAATATCCTGCCGATATTTTTATGGTTAGTGACACCTTTCAGCTGGCTGAGGTCAGGATCTATCCGTGGAAGACTTACCAGGAGTTCAAGGAGGCCTTTCTTGCACTGGATCTTCCCGATGACGATGAACAGCGGGCTTATCATAACATCGCATTGATCAAGACCCAGATCAAAATGAACGATTTTGGTCCCAGTCCCAATATCAACTTCAGGGAGGTAATGAATCAACAGTATAATCAGCTGTATACCGCGGGACAAACCCCCTACTACACCATCTTTGACCCCATGCGCTGGGCCAAGTTTTTTAATGCAATTAAACGGGGCGACTTCAAGGAGGATGATTAATAAGATTCTACACAATTTTCCTGCGATTTGATCAGTTAGTATTATATTCGGAAAACTTCTGACTTTGAAAACCCGGCTATTTCTGTCTACATTACTACTTATCGCAGCTTCAGTGCTGTCTGGACAGGATACGGGTCTATTGAACGGACACATCCGTGACAGCATCGGCGATCCCATTGGCTTTGCAAATGTAAGCCTGCTTGGAACCCAGGAAGGTACCATGACCAATCCTGACGGAAACTATGAACTGAAGGTACCGGCCGGCCGATCCTACACAGTGGTCATCTCCTGCGTAGGATATCGTACCAAACAGTTTGCCGTTCGCCTTGAAGCAGGAGTAAACCGAGAGCAGGATATTTCCCTTCAGCAGGACGTGAGAGCCATCCGGGAAGTATCGGTAAGTGCTCGACAGGAACGTGGAAGTACCTTTCACCGCATCGATGTGGAGGATCTCAACTACGTACCCTCTACTACCGGAAAGGTGGAAACCATCATTAAATCCCAGGCAGGTGTCAGCTCTAACAACGAGCTCAGTTCCCAATATTCGGTACGGGGTGGAAATTTCGACGAAAACCTGGTCTATGTGAATGATATTGAAATATACCGACCCTTCCTGGTGCGTTCAGGCCAGCAGGAGGGGCTCAGTTTTGTCAATTCCGACCTGGTATCGTCTATCAAGTTCTCTGCAGGAGGATACGATACCCGGTATGGCGACAAGATGTCATCGGCACTGGACATTACCTATAAGCGACCCCGGGTGTTTAAAGGCTCGTCCTCGGTAAGCCTGCTTGGTGCTTCAGCCCATGTGGAAGGAGCATCCAAAACACAGCGCTTTTCCTTTCTGGCCGGTTACCGCTACAAAACCACGTCTTATCTGTTGAATACCCTGGAAACCAGTGGGGATTATAAACCACAGTTTTCTGATTTTCAGACCCTCCTTAGCTATCAACTATCAAGAAAACTGGAAATTTCTTTTCTGGGAAACTACTCCTCCAGTAAATACCAGTTTATTCCTCACACCCGCAATACTGAATTTGGCACCAAGGATCTGCCTTTGAATCTGAAAATTTATTACGACGGCCAGGAAGTGGACCAGTTTGACACCTACCTGGGAGCACTCACATTCAATTGGAAGCCCATCGAAGGATTGTCGTTAAAACTGACAGGATCAGCTTTCCGGACCTCCGAAGAGGAGACCTATGACATCATGGGCCAATACTGGATCAATGAACTGGACAATACCATCGATTCAGAAACCTATGGGGATTCCATCTTAAATATTGGCGTGGGAACCTTGCTAAGCCATGGGCGTAACTACCTTGATGCTTACGTCATATCTGCTTCACATCTGGGATCATACCAAACAGGTGAGAACCATGTGCAGTGGGGGCTCTCCTACCAGGTCCAGAACTTTTACGACCGGATTAATGAGTGGGAAATAACCGACTCTGCCGGCTATGTGATCCCGTATAACGACGAGGAGCTTGAGCTAAGCAAAGCGAAGAAATCTGAGAATCACATCTCCTACGATCAGTTCAGTGGTTTTATCCAGAATACAAAGGAAATAAATGGAGAGAAGGCAGATCTCTTTATCACTGCAGGCATCCGTGGAACGGTATGGAATTTCAAGCAAACCACCATGATTAGTCCACGCATGACCATTAGCACGCAACCAAACTGGAAGAGAGATATGATGTTTCACTTGTCTGCCGGGTACTACTATCAGCCCCCCTTCTATAAGGAGATGCGAATGCCCGATGGAGAGGTCAACCCGGATATTGAACCACAGCGATCGATCCACCTGCTTCTGGGTGGCGATTACATTTTTTCCATGTGGGACAGGCCCTTCAAACTAAGTGGTGAGGCCTGGTACAAATGGCTCGATAATCTTATTCCCTATAAAATTGAGAATGTAAGACTTTCCTATGCCGGTGAAAATATCTCCAGTGGCTTTGCCCGGGGCATCGATTTCAAACTAAACGGCGAGTTTGTGCATGGTGCCGAATCATGGATGACCCTTTCGCTGCTTCAAACCATGGAAGATGTGGAAGGAGATTATGCCCTTGCCTGGAATGGCTACGAATACGTGAGCCAGGAGGCAGAAATGTTTCCCCGACCCACCGATCAGCTTTTTACAGTGGGACTCTATTTCCAGGATTACCTCCCTAACAATCCCGGGTATAAAGTGCATCTGAATGCATTCTACGGGACCGGTCTCCCTTTGAGCAGTCCCAACGAGGAGCAGTACTATACAAACCTGAGGATGAGGCCCTATCGCCGGGTTGATATTGGCTTTTCCAAAGTAATTAAGCGGGAAACAGATATCTTGGGAGAGCGCAATCCCCTGCGCTTCTTTGAGAGTATCTGGATCAGTGGGGAAATCTTCAATCTATTGGGAATCAACAACGAAGCTTCTTACCTCTGGGTAAGGACCATTTCCGACCAGCAGGGAATTCCGGGTATGTTCGGTATTCCCAACTACCTCACCGGCCGCAGGTTCAACGTGAAAATCTCCGTCAATTTCTAACTATTTCCCTGGTCACTATTTACACTTTCCGGCAACCAGGAATTTGCTGTTTTCATTGCGGGTTCTTTCCCTCCTCTCCCTGGCTGCAACATCTTTGGGCAATTGAGCTGGATCGCCCTTATACCCGATGGCCATAATGCTCATGGGCTCATAACGGGTAGGAATTATCAACTCCTCCTTGGCCCTATCCACATCATATCCACTCATCTGGTGTACCATCAGTCCCATGGCAGTGGCCTGCAGCAAAAGGTTCCCAACGGCCATCCCAACCTCATATAAAGCCAGCCTGTTCGGCCGATTTTTATAGGTGGATATCACCTGTGCAAGAGGCATTACAAGCAGTGGTGCAGACTTTGCCCAAAGCTGGTTATCTTCATTCATCAGGCCCAGAAGTGTCTTGTATTCAGACATCTTCTTAGTGGCAAAAATAAAACGCCAGGGCTGAGAGTTCATGGCCGAAGGAGCCCACTTTGCAGCCTCAAAAAGCAGATGGATCTGATCAAAATCCACTTCTTTTGAGTCAAAGGCCACCGGACTCCAGCGATCGCTAATCAATTGGTGTGGTTTTTTCATAATAATTTACTCGTGAATGGTAAGATTACTCTATAATAACAGTCACAAGGTGAAATTTGTTTTATTACCTTTATCACTTCAATTTATTACTAATATCTGAAGCTTATCAATTATGAACGCAAAAGACTACATCCAGCGAGAAGACAAGTATGGTGCACATAACTATCACCCGCTTCCCGTGGTACTTGACCGCGGTGAAGGGGTACATGTCTGGGACGTGGAGGGCAAAAAATACTACGATTTCCTCTCGGCCTATTCGGCAGTTAACCAGGGGCACTGTCATCCAAAAATTGTGGCAGCCATGACCGAACAGGCCAAGAAGCTTACCCTTACTTCCAGGGCTTTTTACACCAGCCTGCTGGGTGAGTATGAACAGTATATCACTGAATATTTCGGATACGACAAGGTACTTCCCATGAATTCAGGTGCCGAGGGCGATGAAACTGCTCTGAAGCTCTGTCGTAAATGGGCCTATGAAAATAAGGGGATCCCCGAGAATGAAGCAAAAATCATTGTTTGTGAGGGCAACTTCCACGGGCGGACCATCACCATTATCTCCATGTCGACCGATCCCGATGCATACAAGGGATTTGGACCGTTTACACCTGGCTTTGTGACTATTCCATACAATGATACGGAAGCACTTGCTATAGAGTTGGAGGATCCCAATGTGGCAGGATTCCTGGTAGAACCCATCCAGGGCGAAGCCGGGGTCTATGTTCCCGATGAAGGATTCCTGAGTAAAGCTTATGAGCTTTGTAAGGAAAAGAACGTACTCTTTATTGCCGATGAAGTGCAAACCGGACTAGCCCGTACAGGCAAACTGCTGGCTTGTGACCATGAAGAGGTTCGTCCCGACATCCTGATCCTGGGAAAAGCCCTTTCAGGTGGCGTATACCCTGTATCGGCGGTTCTGGCAGATGATGAGATCATGCTCTGTATCAAGCCGGGAGAACACGGATCCACCTATGGAGGAAACCCGGTAGCAGCCAAGGTGGCTATTGCAGCCCTGGAGGTCATTAAAGAGGAGAAGCTTGCTGAACGTTCAGAAAAACTGGGGAAAATATTCCGCACCGAACTGAAAAAGATCGACTCTCCCATGATAGAGCTGGTAAGGGGTAAAGGATTGCTAAATGCCATCGTGATCAAACCCGCCAAGGGGAAGAGCGCCTGGGATGTTTGCGTGGCTCTGAAAGAGAACGGACTGCTGGCCAAGCCAACCCATGAGCATATCATCCGTTTTGCTCCACCCCTGGTAATTACTGAAGAGCAGATTATGGATAGTGTGGAGATCATTAAGAAGACCATCCTGGCTTTCTAAGACCGAAAGTCGAAAGTCATTTAGTAAAAAAACCGGGAGAGCGTTCTCCCGGTTTTTTTATGTCTGGCACTCAGTAAACAAGCGATCTGATAAACTATCTCTTTATGTACTTGATACTTGTGCTGGTTTCCGGTCCTTCAACAGAGATCAGATAGATTCCATCAGGTTCCGCTGAGATATTCAGAGAGCTGGCTCCCCCGGCCGAATCGATGGCCAGGTTCAGTACCAGGCGTCCGTCGGTGGAATAGATGTTGACTGCATACTCTCCTGCTGCAGGCAGATCCATCAGAATCAGACCTGGACCCGGATTTGGATAGATCTTGAGTGTTTCATTCTCCAGAAAGGAGATTCCTACACCCCAGCCAATAAACACACCGTTATCACTGATCGTATAGTCGAGTCCCGTTACAATCTGGTCACCCACAATGGTCACTTCATGTGTCTCCAGCATCTCCAGTCCAGGCACCTCCACATGGAGCAGGTAATCACCATCAGGAACATTTTGAAAAGCAAACATTCCAGACTCATCTGTTTCTGTATAAGCAACCACCTCACCGGCCATGGTCGATTTTTTGGATTTCTTCAATAAAATAACTGATGATTTTGCTGCAGGACGGGCACTGGTCCCTTTCTTCATACTTCGCTCCTCATCTGCATATAAGATGGTTCCTGACATCTGCCCAGATCCGTCTGCGGAACTCATGGGTTCTATTTCAACCAGCCTGATATTGTTAATATCTGAATTGAACTTGGGATAAATATTATGAAATGAAGCGTTTTCCCACTCCGTCTGGTCCCCAAAATAGGTAGGTAGTGCATCGGGGTACTGAGTCGGATCAGCCACCGCAAGTATGGCATAGTTTCCCGGATAGAGATTATCAAAGAGGTAGCTTCCATCATCTTGCAGCATCACCGAATCAACCACCGGGTAGCATCCCCAAAAGGCCGATTTAACAGCCTTTACATAGCCGGGATAGACCGGATTTTCGTCAACATCAGAGATCACACCTCCCAGTATCACATCAGAGGCCAGTCCCACCAGCCAGCTGGAGTACTGGTACTCCCCTTCCCCTACAATCGACTCACCTACAACGATATCGTTGGCAGCATACAATCTCATGGAGCAGAATACCTCTCCATTGGGAAGCACTTCCAGGTCAGACCCATATAAATTGTAATAGGGTGGGTTCAGAAGGTGGGCGTTATCATACCAGAGCACCTTTCCCTCATAATCCAGTCCCACGTGAAAAAGAAAATCACCGTCAACCAAAGCTGCATCGGTAATCCCGTCAAGATACTGAGTGACATAGTTTGATCCCATAAGAGATACATTTCCAGCCCGATCGACATCAAAGCCATAGATGTTTGCATCGTTGGACGATATGGCATAACCCCATAACTCAGAACCATTCCGGATATCCAGTGCAGCTACATAGATGCCACTCGGATAGGTCAGATTCAATACAGATCCATCCACCGTAAAAGCCGGGTTAGAAAATTGTGCAGTTAAATAGAGTAACCTGTTGTTCCAGGTAATGGCATCGAAGTAGATTCTATCTTCCATAACCTCACTATTGGCACTTTTCTTCTTTTCTCCCCCCCCTTCTCCCTGGCTCTCAAACTGTCTGCTCCATTTCAGATTTCCTGATGGATCGATCCGATATACAAACTGGTTATCTGAGTTTGAATCAGAAAACATAAATTTAGCCTCCCCCAAATCAAAATATCCGGTACTGGTATTCCCGGCCAGAACAAAATCCCCACCGGGCAAGGGAAAGGCTTTAAAGATCTGGGATTCATTACCATAGTCGTGAAGACTGCCATGCTGCACCCATTGGGCCTGAGCGGCTCCATTGAGCAATACTGCAAAAGTTCCATATTCATCTGTATAGGGAGGAAGAGAGTTGCCGGCGATAAGTGGACTGCTTTCTGTCGCATAGAGTCCTGTAATCAATACGCCTCCTTCATGTCCGGGGAATACCTTAAACTCTCTGAAATAGGGAGAGGTCCCCGATTGTGTCATATCAAAACCAAACTGGTAAACCCATTGGCGATCCAGGTTGTGATTGTACTTGATCAGGTAGAAATATTCGTTAGAAAGACCCGTGCCAAGGACTCCGCCGTCAGCTAACTCCAATGGCATACTGGCGTCTCCATATAAATACACGGAACCATCTTCGGGATCCATGATGGCTTCTGAATAGACATATTGATTGTCGGTTAGCGCCCATACATTAATAAGACGCTCCAACTGGCAATCAGGATCATAGTTAGCGATAAATTCCACATTGCTGTTCAAAGGAATGGCAATTGGGCTTCCATCGTTGGCGTCAACGTCTTCGTTGGCACCGGCCACGATGGTGATTCCACCTCCAAAGGAGCCTGCATATTCCGGATAGTAGGTTCCCCGAATAAAATTTGCTTTCAGGGGCGCACCTTCATTGTCATATTTTACAAAATAGATGCTTTGGAAATCGGGATCAGCTGCTGGCCCTAATAAAGGATGGTCCGTACTGGTTGAATTGAACCCTGAGATTCTGTAAAAGCTCTGAGCGTCGGCTTCTATGAGAAAGGCATTCTTTGGATATTCGCTCTGACGAACCACATCATGGTTTCCAATTAGGAGTTCTTGAGCAACAAGCGTTCCTGTAAGGAACAGGAAAATTGCAATAAGTAAATCTTTTTTCATGATATCAATGCTTATGTTTACTTTTTATATCTAATCCCAATGACCAGGATATCATCCACCTGTGGCTCTTCTCCCATCCACTCTTTCAACTCTTTATCAAGCAAGGCGCTCTGCTTTTTTACAGGTTCTTCACTGATCCCGCACAGAAAATTCTTAAAGGGTCGCGCTTTGTATTTCCCTCCCCGTTCTCCCCCGAACTGATCAGGATATCCATCTGAATAGAGATAGATCATATCACCCTCCTCAATTTGTATTTTGTGATTAGTAAATGGTCTTTCTTTAATAATATGCATCCCAACAGGCATCTTATCCCCTTTATATTCAATTAATTGTCCTTTTCTAACAAGCAACATCGGGTTGTATGCCCCTGCAAATTCCAGCATATCCAGCTGCCTGTCGATCACCACCAGCGACAGATCCATGCCATCTTTGGCCTGATCATCTTCATGGGACATGGACCTGATGATATTGCTTCTTAACCTGTTTAGTATCTCCGATGCTTTCAGGATGCCCTCATAATTCACAATCTCATTAAAGAAGGTAAGTCCCAGCAGGCTCATAAATGCACCTGGTACGCCATGTCCCGTGCAATCGGCCGCACAGACGACAATCAGGCCTTCCTTTTTCTCAACCCAGTAAAAATCGCCGCTTACAATATCCCTGGGCTTAAACAGGATAAAATGTTCCGGTAAGGTTTTCTCCAGGGTTCGTTTCCCGGGCAGTACTGCCTGTTGAATTCTCTTGGCGTACTCTATGCTATCAGTAATCTCCTTGTTCTGCAGAATAATATGATCGCGTTGATCCTCCACAAAAGTCTTTTGCTCCGAAATCTCATCTCGTTGAGCCTCAATCTCCACCTTCTGATCCTCAATCTCCCTTGTACGCACTTTGACCTTTGCCTCCAGGATCCGCTTCTCCTTTATTAACTGGCGTTCCCTGAATTTGAATGTGCCGTAAATCAGGGCCAGTCCGGCAATGACCTCAAGTAAAATAAACCAGAAGGTCTTCCAGATAGGAGGTTTGATGGTGAAGACAAAGCTGGATTCCTGTTCCACCTCTACTCCATCCAGGTTGTAAGCTTTTACCCTGAATACATAGTGGCCATTGGGCAGCCTCATGTAGGGAGCGGACCGGCTGGTTCCCGGTTCGGACCAATCTTCGTCGAATCCATCCAGGTACCAGGAGAAGGTATTCCTGGAAGGAATGGTGGTATGAATTCCTGTAAAGCTGAATTCCAGTGAGTTTTTGCTGTAAGGAAAAGTCATTTCGCCCGGAAACACCCCGATGATACCTGATTCGCCTTCAGGTGAACCATTACATATAACACCATCTACCACCGGTGGATACAGGACCAATTCGGGTGGATTAGGATCCTTTATATTGTAACGGGGATCATAATGGACCAGCCCCTCCACAGTACCAATCCACAACTCGCCTCCTGCTCCTTTCGAAATTGACCTGGTGTATGATTCCAGGGGATAGAACCCTTCATCAGAACCATAGAAGTCGATCTCACCTGTTTGGATATTAAGTACATTAATCCCCAAATTGGTGCCTATCCAGAGTGAAACGCTATCGGCAAACTCGACAAAATATGCTGAGTTGGATACCAGGCCGTCCGTAGTATTGAAATTCTCTACAGCACCGGGCAGACTGGGATTAATCTTTGTCACCCCCCTGCTTTTTGTAGCTACCCAGATGTTATTATCCCTGTCAGCAGCTACATCAAGGTATACTGCCGATGCCAGGCCGTCTTCTTCGGTATAGTTCCTGATATGATGTCCTGAAAGATCAAACAAGGAGAGACCTCCTTCGGTGGCACAGCAAACCACATTATCCATTTGAATGATACTGTTTACCTTGAGATTAACTAATCCGTCTTCCTTTCCCAGGAGATGGAATTCACCATCTTTTAGGATATGGACTCCCGAATCTGTGCCGCACCAGAGCTGATCATCAGTTGTGTAGAGCAGGCTGTATACGATTTTATTCAGGCCTTCCTTTTCAATGCTTTTCCCATTGAAATATAGCAATCCATTATCGGTTCCGATATGAATATTGTGGTTCTGATCCTCAGCAAAGGAAAATGGACGTGCTTCCGAAGGAAAATCCTGATCCTCTCCAATTTCACGCAACTTATCCCTTTGAATAGTAAACAGGTGATTAAGTACTCCAAACCAGATTCTATCACTAGAATCATGAAAGACTGATTGAATGGAAAGTGCAGGCAGTCCCATATCCAGATCATAAATCTCAAAAATCGCCCTGCCAAATTTCGAGACCCCACCCCTCGTAGCTATCCAGATATTACCGAATCTGTCTTCAAAAATAGTTTCCACATCATCATGGACCAGATTTTTGGATATATCGAAATGCCTGAAGATATTATTATCCAACATCCATACCCCGTCATCAAAACCCCGGAGCCAGATTCGCCCCTGACTATCTTCAATAAGTTCTTCAGCAATGGGTTCTGTTTCATAAGGAGTGCTAAGATGATGAAAACTGCCCTCTTCATAGATAAACACCCCATCCGGATAGCTTGAGCACCAGATCTTTCCCTGACTGTCCTTCAGCAAGCTTAAAACGGTCTCTCCATCCAGTCCATTTTCTTTATTAAGTCGATAATCCCCTTCATCACTACTTACCAAAATACCCATCCCCTGGGTGGCATACCAGATTTCACCCGGGCCAACTTCGATAATATCGCGTACAATTGCCTCCTGGGGCAATGTCTCATAGGTAAAAGGATCGCTGAATATGGTAATTCCATTATTGAAATAAGTGGCCATATGCACCCTTCCCCGCGAATCAACCAGGACATCCTGTACATTATTATCAGTTAAAGCATTGTCACTGTTATAGTTCACTATGGTATCCGGGGTGATCGCGGAAATCCCGTAGGCGGTCCATATCCAGATATTTCCATCCAAATCCTCGACCATACCATCCACCCGGTTATCAATCAGTCCGTTCTCAACTGTAATCTGTTCAAAGCTTATTCCATCATATACGCCTATCCCCCCCTGGGTTCCAAACCAGATCTTTCCTTCACGATCCACAAGCAGACAGTTGACCTCATCATCGGGCAGACCATTGGAAAGATTAAAATGTTCGTATGAATATCCATCATAGCGGGCAGCACCTACCTGAGTTGCAAACCAGATGTAACTCTGGTGATCCTGAACAACATCTAATACAGAATTCTGGGGCAATCCTGTTTTCAGGGTATGGTTCTCAAAGGCCACCTTCTGTGCCTGAAGCAGAGACACAAATAAGATTGCCACAAGCAGACAGAAGGCCTTTATGTATAGGGTATAAACGATTCTTTTTCTAAATTGCATCGCCATTCATTTATTCCTTCAATTTATGAAAAAATATTTGTCACTGTTAATCTACTTATTAATAATTACCGGATGTAACCATCCGGGGGGAAGGTCCTGGATGATTCCGGTAAGCATTGATCCTTCCGATCTTGCTTATACGCCTTCGCAGATGGAAAGTTTCGAAGCACGTCGCAGCCAGGTAATCGATTCATTGAACAACAGCTTTGTGATTTTAAAATCGACAGCTCCATGCAGTTTCAACCGTCATGAATTCCGACCCAATAATTATTTTTATTATTTAACTGGCTATGAAGCGGCCGGGTCCTATGCCATTTTAAGTTCCGATCCACAACAAAAATTCACACTCTCACTTCCTCCCGAGAGTATAAGGTCACTCATCTACTCAGGTGGCGCACTGCCGGCAGAAGAGATCCAGGAACAATATGGACCCGATAACTTAGTATCATACAAGGAGGCCCGGTCACTTATGGATAGCCTTGTTCAAACTGGAGCGACAATTTATACGGATCGTTCGGACATAGCATTCCTGGCTAAGCTTCAAAAGATGGCCGGAGAAGATGGGTCCACACAATTTTCGAATATTGCCAGCCTGGTAGATGAGATGCGGGTGATCAAAGAGTCCATGGAGGTAGAAAAGCTGCAGAAAGCATGCAATATCACCGCCAGGGCACTGACCAATGTAATGAAGGAGTGCCGGCCTGAAATGTATGAATTTGAAATGGAAGCACTTATCGAAGGGACCTTCCTGGAATATGGATCGGCCATGCCTGGCTTTAATTCCATAGTGGGATCAGGCCCCAACAGCACCATCCTGCATTACGAGCCCAATACCCGACTTATGAAGAGTGGTGACCTGCTGCTGATGGATATCGGTGCTGAATATGCTTATTATACGGCCGATATCACCCGGACCATTCCCGTAAACGGCAAATTTACACCGGAACAACGCAGCATTTATCAACTGGTGCTGGATGCCCAGCTTGCAGCCATCGAGCAAATGAAGCCGGGAAAGATGTTCATGGACGGTCATATGGCGGCCAAGGAAGTGATTGTAAACGGACTCACAGAACTGGGACTGATCACAGATCCAACATCGCCCTGGCAAATCAAATTCTACATCCTTTATCCTTCCTCCCACTTTCTGGGACTGGATGTGCATGATGTGGGAGATAAAGGAGGTAGCTTTGCCCAGTTCATGGAGCAGACGCCTCTGGACTCCATGAAGAGCAGAGTGCTGGAAGCGGGTATGGTTCTGACCATAGAACCCGGACTCTATTTTCGGGAAAAGGGCCTGGAGCAGCTACCGAAAATTTTTGCATCAGAGGCAGACAGCATTGAAATAGCAGAATTTATTGAGGAAGTCAGACCAATCTATGAACAATATGTAAATACAGGGGTTCGTATTGAAGATGATATTCTGATTACCACAAGGGGAAATATCAACCTGTCGAGGTATGCCCCCAAAGAGATTGAAGATATTGAACAATTAATGAAATAAAAAAAGAGAAAATGAGTAAAGCAGAAATCCATACCGATAAAGGTGTAATGAAAGTTGAATTTTTTGACAAGGATGCACCCGGAACTGTCGAGAATTTCATCAAACTATCCAAAGAAGGATTTTATGACGGACTTACCTTCCATCGGGTCATTCCTGACTTTGTGATCCAGGGTGGTTGTCCTGACGGAACCGGCATGGGCGGCCCCGGCTATACCATCAAGTGTGAACTGGATGGTGAGAACCAGTACCATGACCGCGGTGTTCTCTCCATGGCTCATGCTGGAAGAGATACCGGAGGATCACAATTCTTTGTTTGCCACTCCCGGAACAATACCGCTCACCTGGACCGCATGCACACTTGTTTTGGGAAGGTGTATGAAGGACTGGAAGTGATAGATGCCATCGGCCAGGGTGATAAGATTGAAAAAATTGTAGTTGAGGACTAAAAGGTTATTGGCTTAACTAACTAAACTGCTAACTTTTTATTTGTGCCGTTGTTCAAGGACAGCGGCTACGTCCTTGATATCATACCCCTTTTCGGTTAACAGTACCAGGAGGTGATAGATCAGGTCGGCTGCCTCATTGAGAAAGAGCTCGTCGTTGTTGTCCTTGGATTCAATGACCAGCTCCACAGCCTCCTCTCCCACTTTCTGGGCAATTCTGTTTATTCCCTTTTCGAAGAGAGAAGTGGTATATGAACCCTCAGGCATCTCTGCTTTACGGGCGTGGATCAATTGCTGGAGCTGAGCGATAAAGTCAATCCCACCGGTATGTGGGGATGAGCTGTTCTTTTCATCAAAACAAGTATCACTGCCTGTATGACACACCGGACCGGCCGGATTGGCTTTAATTAACAGGGTGTCGTGGTCGCAATCTTCAAGTATATCTACCACATAGAGGAAATTCCCACTCTCTTCCCCCTTGGTCCAAAGTCGGTTCCTTGTGCGACTGAAAAAGCATACTTTCCCCTCTTTCCTGGTCTTCTCCAGGGCCTCCGGACTCATAAACCCAAGCATCAGAACAGTGTCTGTTTTTGCATCCTGAATAATGGCCGGTATGATTCCATTCATTTTTTTAAAGTCCATATTATCTGATAATTATATTGTTCTTCTTTAAGTAATTCTTTAGCTCAGGAACAGGGATCTCATTGTAGTGAAATATAGAGGCTGCCAGTGCTGCATCGGCCATACCCTGCTCAAATACTTCTACAAAATGTTCCTTTTTCCCTGCTCCACCCGATGCAATCACCGGGATGGAAAGCTGTTGGGAGAGCTCCCTTAAGGCATCACATGCAAACCCGTTCTTCGTACCATCATGATTCATGGAGGTGAAGAGAATTTCCCCGGCACCCCGCTCCTGCACCTCTCTGGCCCAGCTGAACAGCTCCCTGTCGGTGGGGATCCGTCCCCCATTCACAAATACGGTCCAGCGATCATCCTTCCACTGTGCATCAATGGCCACCACTATAAACTGATTCCCGAATCCTCCGGAGATGCGGTCCACCAGTTCTGGATCCCTTACAGCCGATGAGTTGACGCTTACCTTATCAGCACCTGCAGAGAGCAGCAGCTCCGCATCCTCCACCCGGTCAATTCCTCCTCCCACTGTAAAGGGGATATTCAGTTGTTCGGAGATACGCCTGACCAGGTCGGCGAAGAGCTTCCTCCCTTCGTGTGTAGCCGTTATATCCAGATAAACCAGTTCATCGGCACCATCATGCGCATATTTGGCTCCCAGTTCCACCGGATCGCCCACATCAACCACATTTTCGAAGTTGATTCCCTTTACGGTCTTCCCATCCCTGATATCCAGGCAGGGTATAATCCTTTTAGCCAACATTTCAGCTATTATTTAGTATATAGGTTTCCAGGGTTTTAAGAGCAATTCTACCTTCGTAGATTGCCTTCCCTGTAATTACTCCGTCGATTCCCGCTTCATCCAGAAACTCAATCTCCTCCAGCCTGCTGATTCCTCCACTGGCGATCAGAAAGAGTTGCTTATCCTGTGCTTTCAAGGCTTTGTAGGTTTCTACGGAGGGGCCCTCCAGCATTCCGTCCTTATCAATATCGGTACAGATCACCTTCTTAATCCCCCGGGCCCGGTACTCTTCCACAAACTCCATCAGGTCCAGCGGAGTGGCCTCATGCCATCCCGATACGGCCACCTTGCCTGCCCTGAAATCGGCTCCTAGAATAATTCGCTCCGCTCCATATTTCCCAAGCCATTCCAGGAAGAGCTCGCGCTCCTTCACAGCTATACTTCCCCCGGTGACCATACTGGCCCCCGATTCAAACACAATTCGCAGATCCTCATCACTTCTCAAACCGCCACCGGCATCAATCACCAGGGAGGTTCGTGTGGCTATCTGCTCCAGTATCCTATGGTTCACCACCCGCTTCTCTCTTGCTCCATCAAGATCCACCAGGTGCAATCTTTTAATTCCATGGTCCTCAAACTGCTGCGCCATTTCCAGAGGATCGCCGTACTCCTTTTTCTGGGAATAATCACCCTGGGTAAGTCTGACACACTTCCCCTCAATAATATCTATGGCCGGAATAATCTCTATCATAAGCTTAGAAATAGTTTCAGGATCAACTCACCCGGATCACCACTCTTCTCGGGATGAAACTGGGTGGCATAAAAGTTATCTTTCTGCATGGCTGCACTAAAGGGCAGCATGTAAGAGGTCTCAGCAGCCGTATCCTCACAGACCGGCACATAATAGGAATGCACAAAATAGACATAAGAGTCTTTAAGGTAAGCTGGAAACAGCTCTCCATTTACTCTGTCGAGGCTGTTCCAGCCCATATGGGGCACTTTTAGTTCGCCTTCAGGAAAACGTCTCACGGCCTGATCAAAAATGCCAATACAGGAGGTGTCGCCCTCTTCTGACCAGGAGCACATCAACTGCTGCCCCAGGCATATCCCCAGAACCGGAGCAGTAAGTCCCTTCACCAAAGTATCCAGCTCGCGCTCTTTCAGGTACTTCATGGTACTGCCAGCTTCTCCCACACCGGGGAAGATCACCCTGTCCGCCCCCATTAGGGTACCCGGGTCATCCGTTATAGCAGCCTCCACACCCAGGCGTTTCAGGGCATGATCCACAGATCGGATGTTCCCTGCATTGTATTTGATAATCGCTACCTTCATTCTGCTTCAATCCTTATAATTTACCTTTGGTTGATGGCAGGCTGTTGCTTTCAGGATCAAGCTTTACCGCTTTTCCCACAGCCCTGGCAAAGGCCTTGAAAAGCCCCTCAATCATATGATGTTCATTGCTCCCCTTCACCTCCATATTCAAATTACATTTGGCTGCATCTGAAAAACTCTTGAAAAAATGAAAAAACATTTCGGTGGGCATATCCCCTATCTTCTCCCGTTTGAACTCAGCCTTCCACTCAATCCAGGGCCTGCCCCCGAAGTCAATTGCCACAGTGGCCAGGGAATCATCCATGGGTAGCACAAAAGCATAGCGTTCAATGCCCCGTTTATTTCCCAGAGCTATATGGAAGGCCTCTCCCAGCGCAATGGCTGTATCTTCAATGGTATGGTGCTCATCCACATGCAGGTCCCCTTTCACCTCCACCTCCAGGTCAAGTTCCCCGTGCCGACCCAGCTGATCAAGCATATGATCAAAGAATCCGAGTCCGGTTGAAACCCTTGTCTGCCCATCTCCATCAAGCGAGAGCATTACTGAGATCTCTGTTTCATTGGTTAAGCGCTGTACTATGGCTCGTCTTTGCCGGGAACGGATGAAACGGTAGATCTGGTCCCAGTCCTCACATACTAAATCTGTATAAGAATCCAGGCCGGCCGTTTCCAGGTCCGCTTTAATCTGCTTCCCCCCCAGAAGAATCCCTCTGGCACCCAGGTTCTTTGCCAGTTCAATATCGGTGATACGATCGCCGATCACAAAGGAGTTTGCCAGATCAAATGCCCCTTCCATATAGGCCCTTAACATTCCGGTCAGGGGTTTTCTATTGGGTGAGTTCTCCTCTGGAAGAGAAGGATCCACATGAACGGCATCAAACTCCACCCCTTCGTTCCTGAATGCTTCCAGGAACTTCTCATGGGGTGCCCTGAAATCCTCCTCCGGAAAAGAATCGGTCCCCAGTCCATCCTGGTTGCTGACCACCACAAGTTCGTAATTTGTAAAGTGCCTGAGTTTATGGAGATTCCTGAATACACCGGGCATAAACTCCAGTTTCTCCAATGAATCCACCTGGTAATCCACCGGAGGTTCCTTAATCAGGGTACCATCCCTGTCGATGAATAATACTTTTTTCATGACTGCTTAGTTTTCAGGGCACTTATCAATGCCCGGTTCTCCTCTTTAGAACCAATGGTGATACGCAGGGATCCCTCACAGAGCGGAACCCTTGACCGGTCACGTACAATAATGCCTTTGTTCAATAAAAACTGGTATACCTCTGAGGGATTATCCACTTGTATCAGCAGGAAATTGGCATCAGAGGGATGAACCATCCTTACAATATCCAGTGACTCCAGCTCTTTGATCATCCTGTCTCGTTCATCAAGGATCTCCCTGATCCAGTCACGCTGTTGTCCCGTTTCCATCAATCCTTCCATGGCTGCTTCAATGCTTAGTGAATTGATATTATAGGGATACTTCACTGCAGAGAGATAGGCAATCAGCTCAGGATGCGCAAAAAGCATTCCCAGTCGAATTCCGGCAAGTCCCCATGCTTTGGATAGTGTCTGCAGGACCACCAGGTTTTTCTTCTCATCAAGGATGGGGAGCAGTCCCGCACCTTTACTGAAGTCGATATATGCCTCATCCACCACCACCATGCAGCTGACTCCATCGATGATCTTCAGCATCGCCTCCCTATCCAGAGAATTGGAGGTGGGGTTATTGGGTGAACAGAGAAAAATCAGTTTTGTATGTTCGTCAACCGCTTCCAACACCGCATCGGGGTCCAGGCTGAAGTTGCTCTTTAAGAGAATACTTCGACGCTCTACTCCATTTATCTCTGCGCATACCCCATACATACCATAGCTGGGATCCACTGTAATTACATTGTCCCTCCCCGGTTCACACAGAACCCTGAACAAAATATCGATACCCTCATCACTTCCATTTCCCAGAAAGATATTTTCCATTTTCTGTCCCTTCAGGAAACCAATCTTCCGCTTCAGTGTTTGCTGGCCCGGATCGGGATACCTGTTCAAGGGAGTATTGAATGGATTTTCATTGGCATCGAGGTACACCGAGGCCGATCCGGAATATTCATCCCTCGCCGACGAGTAGGGCTTCATTTCCAGAATATTCTTCCTTACAAGTGCACTTATGTCAATGGCTTCAGACATCCTCATTCTATTTTAAACGAATGGAGACCGCATTGCTGTGGGCCTGCAGCTCTTCTGCCTCAGCCATGGTCATTATGGAATCCCCAATATTAGTCAGACCGTATTTACTGATCTCCTGAAAGGTAATCTTCTTGTAAAAACTATCCATATTTACCCCGCTGTAAGAGTGGGCCCATCCATTGGTAGGAAGGGTATGGTTGGTTCCGGAGGCATAGTCACCTGCACTCTCAGGAGTGTAATCGCCCAGGAATACCGATCCGGCATTGACCACCTGCTCGGCTAGGTCTGCATAATTTTCAGTTACAATTATCAGATGTTCCGGGGCATATGCATTGACCATCTCCATGATCTCTGCCTGACTCTTCAACAAGATCATCTTACTGTTATCCAAGGCTTTTGCAGCAATATTCTTCCTTGGTAAATCATCCAGCTGTTTCTCTAACTCAAGCTTCACACGGTCGATCAATTCGCCTGAATCGGAAATAAGCAGCACCTGGCTGTCCGGGCCATGCTCGGCCTGTGAAAGCAGGTCGGAGGCGATAAAAGCAGGATTTGCAGCGCTGTCGGCCACAACGGCCAGTTCGGACGGACCTGCAGGCATGTCAATGGCAACGGTTTCCCTGGCCACAATCTGCTTGGCCATGGTTACATACTGATTGCCCGGTCCGAATATCTTATTAACCGGGGGGATGCTTTCCGTACCATGAGCCATGGCAGCTATGGCCTGTACTCCTCCCACCTTGAATACCCTGTCAATGCCAAGCAAACCGGCGATGTACAGAATGGAAGAGTTCACCTTCCCTTTGCTGTCGGGTGGTGTACAGAGTACCACCTCTCTGCAAGCTGCAAGCTTGGCTGGTATCCCCAGCATCAGGGCGGTGGAGAGTAAGGGCGCCGATCCTCCAGGTATATAGAGTCCCACCTTACTCATGGGAACCGACTTTTGCCAGCAACGTACCCCGGCTGTGGTAACAATAGTTTCGTTGTGGTGTACCTGCTTTTTATGGAAGGTCTGTATGTTCCAGTGGGCCTCTTCGATCGCTCTTTTCAAATCGCGGCTCACCACCTTTGAAGCCGCCTGAATCTCTTCCTGGTCTACTTCAAGAGATAAGGCATCATAGTGGTCGAACTCAAGGGTATAAGCTTTAACAGCTTTATCACCATTGGCTGCAACATCATCAATAATAAGCTGGACCTGATCCTCCAGGGCCTTATGATTTAGTTCGGGCCGCTTCAGCAAGGCGGTCCATTCACTTTTTTCAGGAAAACGCAAAATATTCATGTGCTTCAAATAAAAATTATACAATCATCTTTTCTATTGGTATAACAAGGATGCCCTGGGCACCCAGTTCCCTGAGTCGGTCAATATGTCCCCAGAACTCGGTTTCACTTAGAACCGAGTGGACCGAACTCCAGCCCTCTTCAGCAAGTGGCATAACGGTGGGACTTTTCATTCCGGGAATGGTATCAATAATCTGCTGAAGGTTCTCATTGGGGGCATTCAGCAGTATATATTTATTATTGGATGCAGTCATAACGCTTC
Organism: Bacteroidales bacterium; assembly: GCA_029931975.1. Classification (GTDB taxonomy): domain Bacteria; phylum Bacteroidota; class Bacteroidia; order Bacteroidales. The sequence goes on from JAOZQY010000050.1 coordinate 20,839, forward strand.
GAACCCTGAATATCAGATCGTTAAGCACTGCCTGTATATCCTTGTTTATGTTCCGGCTGGCAATTACAACTGCCTCCGATTTCATAATGACCTCCACCTCCTTCAATCCGTTACTGATCAGGGTACTTCCTGAACTTACAATATCAAAAATTGCATCGGCCATGCCGATGGAGGGAGCCAGTTCCACAGAACCACTTAAGACATGAATCTGGGCCTTCACCCCATGCTCCTGCAGATAATTCTCCAGGATTACCGGGTATGAGGTGGCGATCCGCTTGCCATCCAGCTCCTCCAGACTAAGATATTGCTCCGATTTGGGAACTGCAATTGAGAGTCTGCAACGAGAGTAACCCAGACGTTCAATGAGGTCCACTTCACACTGCTTCTCAGCATACTCATTCTCCCCTACAATGCCAATATGGGCAACGCCATCTTCCACATATTGCGGAATATCATCATCCCGGAGATAAATCACCTCCAGGGGAAAGCTTTGGGCAACCGATCTCAACTTACGGGAACCATTGTTCAGGGAGATTCCCGCCTCCTTTAACAGCGCCAGTGATTTCTCACTGAGGCGGCCTGACTTCTGTATGGCTATTCTTAATTTTTCCATGCTAATTTGTTTAAACTAAAAAAGGTCTGCAGTATCTGCAAACCTCACAACTAATAATATCGGATTACAATGTACTACACAGGGTCCTAACCAACCAGATGGTAGGGATGATGAACGCTATGTTGCCTGTAAAACCTCATTCTTTCTAAAATGAAATGCAATATTAGTTAATAATATGTAATTCACAAACTGAATACCGTATTAAATTAATGTTAATTGATGTTAATGGCTTTCAGATCGAAAGTTTACACCCTAGAGATCCTTCAGCAGAATATTGGAGGGTGACTCCCTGATGGAGTGCAGTATATGCTCATGGATTCGGGTGATCTTATTTAGTTCGTCAGACTCTGTCACAATCATATGATCGCCTCCCACCATCTCCGTCTGCTTATAAATATATTCAACGGTGATCTTGTTGATATCCACAGCCGGCTGATAAGAACGCTCCTTGGGGTTGTCAGCCGCCAGTTCAGAAAGGATTCCGGCCTCAACCAGCTCATAAACCAACTCATTGACCAGGCGAATAGGCATGCCTAATTCATGACTGAGAGCTTCGGTATTCCAGGGTTCATTGCCCTCTTCGAAATTCCTGATGATCTGGTAGGAGATCAGCAGGGAAAGAATGCGCTTGTTGTTGTGACTCAGCTTAAGAGCATTTTCCTCAAACTCATAATTCTCAATATTCTGGTAGGCAAAGGATAGTTCGGCTCCTATAAGCACAATGAGCCAGGTAATCTGCAGCCACATCAGGAAGAGGGGGATAAAAGCCATGGTACCATAGAGGGCGCCCCAACGCATCACACCGATCTGCAAACTCTGGTACAGGGATTGAAACAAGATGACCACCGTGCCTGCAAGTATTCCGGCCACCAGGGCGTTCCTGAACTTAACTTTTGTATTGGGCATTATCACATAAACCATGGTAAGAAGAATCCACATGGATAGATAGGGCACTGCCTTCATCAGCATAACCACCAGAGGTTTAAAATACTCAAGTTCTACAGCTGTGCTTTGTATTTTTACCAGAAAGCTGCTCGAGAGCCCTATGGCAAAAGGTGTAATTATTATTATGGCCAGGTAGTCGGAGACCTTCCGAAAAGGACTTCTGGCCTTGCGGATCTGCCAGATATCATTAAAAGCTGCCTCAATATTGTTCAGCACCTGGATCACCGACCAGAAGAGTATTACCCCACCAATACCGGCAATCATCCCCTCTTGTTTTGTTTCTGAAAGCAGTTTGTCCACCATGGAGGTTACCCAGGTCATCACCTCCTGCTGTTCCTGCATGTTGTTGTTAATGAACCTGTGCAGCATATCCTCAAAGCCAAAATTGCGTGCAATGGCAAAGGCAATGGCAAAGACAGGTACAATGGAAAGCATTGTAAAATAGGTCAGCCCGGCTGCCCTAACAGCCGCCCTGTCCTCAAAAAAACCTTTAAAAGCCAGGAAATAGATCCGTACCTGCCTGATCAGAAAGGTGCGGCGACGTGATTTGGAGGTTAGGTCGTGAGACCAGATCTCCTCTTTGAAGAAAATCTTTAGCTTTTCAAGCATAAATAAGCTTTGGCAAACAAATATAATAAACTTGCACGAAGGAACAGGGAAATTCTATCTTTGCATGAAACTGAAAAAAATGGCCACCCTAAAAGAGCGTTTTACTAATTGGAAAGAAAACAAGTCTATCTGGCAAAAAGCAGGTGATATTCTGTTTTGGGTTTTAATTCTTCTGTTACTGATTCCAGGTCCGAGAAAAGTACTTCTGACCACCTTTAACCGGACAGCATTGCATGTTAAGTCGCCCCGAATGATCGCCGAGGAGAAACAGGAGCAGCTTTCCGATCTGGACTACAACTGGCTCCTGGCCTGGGGCCAGGATGAACCCTTCTACTTTAGCAATGTAAGGGACCAGGTAATCTTCCTGAATTTCTGGGCCACGTGGTGCCCTCCCTGTATGGCTGAAATGCCCGAGATCGAGAAATTGTACGAACAGTACGGCGATAAGGTCGCCTTTGTACTGGTTAGCAATGAAAAACCTGAAGTAGTGCAGGCCTTTTTGGATAAGCATGAATATGTTCTACCGGTGTTTTACATGGGGACCAATCCCCCTGAAATCTTGAATCACCGGGGACTCCCAACCACATTTATCATCTCCAAGGATGGACATGTGGTGAGCAAGAAAACCGGGGCCGCCAACTGGGACTCCAGGGCCACCAGAAAGATTCTCGACAAACTGATTAAGTAGTCTTCCTGTAATTGGTGATGGCCAAGGTCAGGATCAATGTGGCATAGATACAGAGGCTATAAAATTCCCGGGTGATATCCCGGAACCCGGACCCCTTCAAGAGGATCATTCGGATCACCTTCATAAAATACGCTACCGGATTGAATAGGTTGATCTTTTGAGCCCACAGGGGCATGCTTTCTGCCGGAGTAAACACACCACTCATCAGGATGAAAGTGAGCATGAAGAAAAATGCCATATACATCAGCTGTTGCTGGGTATTTGAGATGGTCGAAAGAAAGAGTCCGATTCCCAGCACTGCCAGCAGGTAGACACAGGTAAAAAGGAAGAGCAGCCCGATGCTACCCACCATAGGCAGTCCAAACAGGAGCCTTCCAATCACCAATCCAAATGCCAGTTCGAACAAGGCGATAATCATAAAGGGTATCAGTTTAGCCAATATAAACTGGTACTTCCGGATGGGGGTCACATTGATCTGTTCGGTGGTCCCCATCTCTTTCTCCCTCACAAGATTAAGCGCAGTCAACAGCATCCCGATCAGAGTCACTATAATCACCAGGATGCCTGAAAACATATAGATCTTAAAATCGAGTAAAGGATTGTACCAGTATTTGGGAATAATCTCCAATGAGGTCAGTTTACCCGATCCCTCCATTCCAAACCATTCAGCCCGAACCTGTCCATTGAATTCGTTAATGATCTGAGTGCAATAAGCATTAACCAGTCCTGCCTCCGTGGCGTTTATGGCATTCACCACCAGCTGCAGATCAGTCTCTTTTTCGCTGTAAAGCTTAAGCTCAAAATCGTGCTGCATATGGAGAATTACATCCACACGATCGCTTTTCAGTTCATCCTCAGCCTCCTGGTAAAAGCTGGTATTTAGGTTGAGTTCAAAGAAGGGAGATGCTTCGAAGCGGGATGCCAGAAGGCGGGATGCCTGGGAAAAATCCTGGTCAACTACCGCCATGTTGATCCCTTTCATCTCCAGGCTGGCTGCATAGGTGAGCAAGATCATCTGCACCACCGGAACAACAAAAATAATGGGAAGCATCAATCTGTTCCGGAAGATCTGCTTAAACTCTTTTACCAGTAATGTGGCTAGTATCCTCATATCTATGGCGCTAATTCAGCCTGATTTTAAACCTTTTCACAGCAGCCAGAATAAAGAAGAGGGTCATTCCCAACAAGATCAGGGTTTCCTTCCAGATAAAAGCAAAGCCGGTCCCCTTCAGCATAATATTCTTTACTATCACGATAAACCATCTGGGAGGCATAATGGCGGAAAACCATTGTAATACTTTCGGCATATTTTCGATGGGGAAGATAAAGCCGGAGAGCAGTATGGTGGGCAGCATTAGTCCAAGCAAACTCATAAACATGGCCATCTGCTGCGTCTTTACACTAGTAGAAATCAGGACTCCCAATGAAAGGGCCAGGGTGATATAGAGCATGCACTCCCCCATCAACAGCCAGATACTCCCAATCACCGGCACATCAAATACCAGGAATCCGAGCAGTAATATCGTAAGGGCATTGGCAAAGGACAAAAACACATAGGGCGTAACTTTACCAAGAATGATCTCCCTTGGTTTGAGCGGCGAAGCCAGCAAGAGCTCCATAGTGCCAAATTCCTTCTCCCGGGCAATGGTTACCGAGGTCATCAGTGCCGATATTAGCATCAGGATCAATGCCATCAGTCCGGGTATAAACATATAGACCCCTTTCATCTCCTCGTTGAAGAACATCCTGGATTTCATATTCACCGACCAGGGAATCTCCACATCCTGATTGATGGATTGAAAGCAGGTCATCAGGACCCCCTGCAGATAGGTCAGTGACAGCTGAGCGGTATTGGCATCTGAAGCATCGGTAATCAGGTTAATGGCGGCCCGGTTTTCACGCTGCAGGTTCCGCTCAAATCCTTCTTCAAAGACCACCACCACCCGGGCTTCTCCACTGCGAAACAGTTCCCCGATCTCCTCTTCATGATCTATGTATCCGGCAGGTACAAAATACCCGGATGAAAATATTTTTTGTGTAGCCATGATGGAGGCCTGGTCCATTGACCGGTCCCAGATACCCACCTTCACATCACGGATCTCGGTGGTCACTACAAATCCAAACAGGATGATCATCACAATAGGAAGTCCGAAGAGGATCAACAGGGTACGCTTATCCCTGAAGATGTGCTGAAACTCTTTTTTTACAAATCCAAAGAAGCGTTTCATGAGCGGGCCAGTTTTAGAAAGACTCCATTCATATTTACCGATTCATACTGCTGCTTCAGTGCAGCAGGTGTATCCAGCGCATCGATGCGGCCATCCACCATTATCGATACCCGGTCGCAATACTCTGCTTCGTCCATATAGTGGGTGGTCACAAATACAGTAA
>JAOZQY010000305.1 GCA_029931975.1 Bacteroidales bacterium
AAGAATCACTGAAAACCGTACCATTCATTTGGAAAAAAACCAAAAAATCCTTTTATTGTTGAGATAAGTTTAAAATTGATTTCAGCTTTTCAGTTGCTGTAATTCTCTTTTTGGGTTCCATTCTTAATATATTTTCAACCTTCCACTTGATGGCTGGTAGATTTTCAAGCCCTGAAATTGAAAGCAAGCTGAAATCAGGTATTCCCATTTTAATAGACAGCAGAAATTTGCGTTCATTCCTTGAAAGTTTGGATAATATCAGAGATGGTAATTCTTTACGTATTTTTCCAAGCTCCTGATAACTGACCTCTATTGATGACATACCTTTGAATTCAGTTTCATACGCCTGTCTAAAATCTTGAAAATTTGGAGAAAGCAACTCTGACATGGGTCGATTATGGCTGGCAAGGTATACTACAAAAGCTTGACTGATTTCTTCATTTAGTTTTTCTGCCTCAGAAAGGAGCTTAATATCAAATAAATCTCGAGGATGCTGACGATCCAAAGCTGCACATATCTTCCCGCCATAAAGATCTGCAAAAGAGAGTACCGGGATTTCCATTTCCATCTTGAAAATGTCACAGGCATTTTTGCATAATGGTTTTGAAATCGGGGGATAGCAGCTTCCCCTCAATATCAAATTCGGCTCTATTTTAATCAGACTGCCCTGGCTTTTAATAATCAGTTTGTATGTAGAATCTGTCTCTTTTATTTTTAATTTTTGAATCTGACATAGGGGGAACAATCTTTCGACACTATCTGAAATTCTGCCGAGTGAATTTGTAATATCCTTTAAGGTTTCATCCCTTGCTTTTATTGGAAGAAAGGTTAAATCAATATCAACAGATAACCGAGGCATGTTCAAATGGAAAAAATTTAAAGCCGTCCCGCCTTTCAAGGCAAAGTCTTTTTCTTGTCCCACTATTGGAAGAATGGACAGCATTAATTTGGCCTGTTCAAAATATTTGTTCATTTTCATGGGATATCCGTTAAACTGATACTCTTTATTCCATCAGGGACTGTTATTTGATATTTTTTATTTAGAACCCCATTGGCCGCAACCTGTCGTTTCCCTTTTCCCAAGTCAATCTTTTTTATATCCAATTTTTGAAACCAGGGCATGTTGTATGTGTCCGCAAAATAGAGGAATAATCGTTTTGCTTTTATTGAACTGCATGTTTCAAGAAGGGTTTGCAAGTATTCGGATCGCAAGGATAATAGACTCTCCATAAAATGACCAGCCTCTTCAAACGAATGATAATTCGGAACCAGGGCACACAGTTCAAACATGGCACGCTCGGGAGCAGACCCTTTTATTTCAAAATTGCCAGCATCAAAATGCATTAATCCAAAATCCGACCGGGGTTGGAAAATATTTAACCGTTTGACACACAATTCATCCTCCCATGGGTGTTTCATAAACCAGGTTGGCGGTTGGATTTTTTTTGATGCAAAAAGATATATTTTTGCTGTTCGTCCCAATTGGAGATTATGTCCAAATCCGGATAATTCCAAAGCAGTTTTTCCACCAGCATGCACACAAAGATCTAATTGATTCTGAACAGCATACAATCCCCCGCGCCAATCAACAGAATCTCCATATTGAATATATGCGCCGCTTCCTATTTTAGTCACCCAGGGTGCTTTCTGGTAATAATCTAATAGTTGCTGATATCCGCCATGTTCTCGAAACCACGTTAATGTTCCCACGGTTCCTTTGGGCCAGTTACGAAGAATTCGGTTTAATATGTTTCTGTTTTCACCAGTCATGTTTGTGATTATAAGTCAAAACTGAACTAAACTCAAGTGAGTAGTTTAATATTGTTATGATTTAACAAGTTATACTTGTGATTTACTAACATATTTATCAGTATCTTCTGACAATAACTGAACAGATTGTAAGATGCTTTAAATAGTGAATAGTATTAGTCTAAATCAAGAATTTTCCTATGATGCTTTGCAAAATAGTGGCATTTGTCTTGTTTGATTTTCTATCTTTCAGAATTTTAAAAAGTTATTCCTTGCATTTACTCCAATCAAGATCATAGCTTGAACTTCTTCCACCACCAGGGAGTTTGATAAGGATACCTTTTTGTACAAGGTCGGACAATTCCCTTTGTGCCGTTGCACGGCTGGTATGGGTCATTCCCATATATTTTTTATTTTTCAACCCGCCTAAAAAACCTTT
>JAOZQY010000013.1 GCA_029931975.1 Bacteroidales bacterium
TCCATAAGGCTTTAATTTTTTAGGTTAGTCAATTGGCAAAATGCTACCCTAATATAGCATATAATTTTAAAAAAATCACGAACACTTATCTTTGGCTATAAATTGGTCTAATGTGGTGTTATTCAAAACTGTAAGAATATTTTCCCGGGTCTCCTGCCACATATCGTGCATTACACAAGCATGGTTGAAAGGGCATTTTTTAAGCCCCATGATGCATGTGCTCAATACTTGGAGACCTTCTACCGAGTCAATGATCTCGGCCAAAACAATCTGATTGGATGGCTTTTGCAACTGAAATCCTCCGTTTCGCCCCTGTGTACTGTAGATGAATCCACTTTTTGAAAGGGTGGTCAGCAATTGTCTCAAGTAGGGCCAGGGGATCTCCAGGAGTTCATGCAATTTCTTTGCAGAATATGTCTCATTGTCATGATTAGCCATAAAGCTTAGTACCGCCATGGCGTAAGATGTGGTCTTGTTGAAATTCATTTTTTGTAATTGAATTGTGAAATTAATAATTCCGACCATAACCCTGATGAATATACATGTTATCTTTGTCAGAACGAAACATGATTTATGCTGGGCTTATTACCAAAAGTATCGGTTGTACTGCCATTTTATAATTCTGATAAGACGCTTTCTATAGCGCTACAAAGTATTTCAGATCAGGATTTCACCGATTTTGAGTGTGTGATGGTGGACAATAATTCCACTGACGGAAGCAGGAAGATCGCAGCCGGATGGGAAAGGGACGATTCGCGGTTCCGTCTACTTGAAGAGAAGAAACAGGGTGTGATGTTTGCCTCCAACAGGGGCTGTGATGCAGCCCGGGGAGCTTATATAGCCAGGATGGATGCTGATGATGTGGCGCTTCCAGGACGGCTCAGATTGCAATGTGAGTTTCTGGATCGTCAGCCGGATTATGGTGCCGTTGCCGGTCTGGTGAATCATGTGGGAGATCCTGAGACTACCGGGGGATTCAGGCGCTTTGTGGAGTGGAGCAATTCGGTCATTACTTACGAGGAGATTTATAACAGGCGTTTCATCGAGGCTCCCATTGTTAATCCCACAGCCATGTGGAGAAGATACACCATGGAGCGCTTTGGACTATACCGTTCGGGCGACTTTCCCGAGGATTATGAAATGTGGTTGAGGTGGTTGGACCAGGGGGTGAAAATTGCGAAAGTTCCCGAGGTGTTGCTGGACTGGCACGATTCTGAAGGCAGGTTGACACGAACACACCCTATCTACAGTGACAGGGCGTTTTTTGAGATTAAGAGTCAGTACCTGGCTCATTGGCTTACAGACAACAATCCCTTTCATCCTGCAGTCTGGGTCTGGGGAGCCAGCAGGATCTCCCGTCGCCGGGCCAGGATGCTGGAAGACAAGGGTGTACAGATAGATACTTACATTGATACTAAAAGGAGTCGTCAGATCGACAGGCAGCTAATCTATTATGAAGATTTGCCCAAGGCCGGAGAAAGATTTATCCTTACTTATATCAGGCAAATGGACAACCGGGAGAAAATACAGGCCTTCCTGGAGATGAGGGGATATGTGGAGGGGAAGGATTATCTGCTTGTATCGTAAAAGAGGGTAACATTCTCCACCCTCATAAAGTGCTTACAAATTCTTCATGTTTCTTAGGGGTATTCAACTCTTATTTTATTCATGAAAACAATGAATAAAGAATCCACAAGACTGAGAGGGAAGGTTCTGACTGCCCTCTACACTAAGAAATATGTAAAAGGAGACAAAAAGGCTCTGGAGATTATTCCGGACCTGATTCTGACAGACCTGATGATGCCAAAAATGGATGGCGGAGAGCTATGTTTAAAGATCAGATCCAACGACGCGACCTCTCATATTCCAATTATTATGCTTACCACAAAGGATACACTTGATGATAAGATAAGCGGATTGCAGAGCGGTGCAGATGATTACATTTCAAAGCCATTTCATATGGCAGAGCTAAGAGTTAGACAAGAAATGAATCTCAGCAGGAGCACTCTTTCCAGGAAACTTCATGCTCTCACCGGTCAGTCACCCACTGAATTTATCCGGACTATTCGTCTGAAAAGGGCAGCCAGTTTATTGGATCAGAATTTCCCACAGCTTTTTTGAAAGGTAGCCTGCTATAATTGTAACTATCTGACACATGAAGCAAACCAGAATTCAAACCATCTGTTTTACCGTTCTTCTGTTATTAAATAATGGGTGGATCCAGGGCCAGAAAAGCTAACTGCTTTCGATTTTAACCTGAGTGCGGCCGGGCAAAAAATGGACCTGAAGCACCTGGGCGATTACCAGTGGGATTTTAACTGGAACGGGGTGTGGGACGGTGCCACTTCCCTAAGTGATTCAGGTTGGGTGGCGGAGATGCGGATCCCCTTCAGCCAGATAAGGTATGTCAATCAGGAGGAGCACGAGTGGGGGATGCATGTCTGAAGGTGGATAGATCGCAGACAGGAAGAGGATCAGTGGCAGTATATTCCCATTGATCCACCCGCCATGGTCTATCTTTGCGGTGAGTTAAAGGGAATACAAAACATCAGAGAGTCGCGCCAGGTAGAATTTCTACCCTATGTGCTTAGCTCGCTTAAGAAAGTAGCCGGAGAAGATGGATTTGACCCAATTAAGCTAAATGGAGGCATTGATGCCAAGGTGGGGATCAGCAGTGATTATACTCTGGACCTACTTTTCCGGGCAATTGGAATGGCCAGAGATTTCGGAATTACCCAACAGGACCACCATATTGGGTGCAGCCAAGCTGACCGGTAAAAGTAGCAAGGGTTTGTCGGTAGGACTACTCAACTGGGAGTATAACCTGGGCTCCATATTTTACCTGGTTTGGGTCCATGTTCGTTCAGCTTGGGAGGGAGCCTATAATCCGTCATCTGAAATTGTGGGAGATCTGTTTGGGATGAAGGGGAACAATATTTTTATGTTTAAACTTAGTTTCTGGTTCTCATTATAAAGCCTATCAAAGGAATAATTTATTACTTTTAAGTTCGTCGAAAACTTTCAACTATTTAAATCTTATCCTATGCAACGCAGATCTTTTCTTAAAAGCAGTGCAGTGGCCACTGGAGCCATTGTAACAGGAGGAATGGCACATGCTTCTGCAGCTTCAGCAACAATTCCTGCTGCAGGTAAACATACATTTAAACTGAAATATGCTCCTCATTTTGGCATGTTTAAACACTCTGCGGGGGAGGATCTTCTGGATCAGCTCCATTTTATGGCAGATCAGGGTTTTACGGCTTTTGAAGACAACGGAATGATGGGACGTGAGCCGGCACTGCAGTCAAAAATTGGAGAAACTCTTGCTAAGCTAAATATGACGATGGGAGTTTTTGTGGTTGACAAAGGGGGAAATTTGGCGAATACACTTGCAGCAGGGAAACAAGAATATATCGATATATTTTTGGATGGTTGTCGCCGTGCAGTTGATGTGGCTAAACGCGTCAATGCTAAATGGATGACCGTTGTTCCCGGTGGTTTTGAAAGAAAACTGCCCATAGGAATTCAGGATGGAAATGTTATTGACGCGCTACGTCGTGGAGCAGAAATTCTTGAACCGCATGGACTGACGATGGTTCTTGAACCACTTTCTGATTCTCCGGATCTTTACCTGCGCACTTCGGAACAAACATACATGATTTGCAAAGCGGTGAACAGCCCGGCATGTAAAATATTATACGATATCTACCACATGCAAAAAAATGAAGGAAACCTGATTCAAAATATCGGTCTCACCTGGGAAGAAATCGGATACATTCAGATTGGTGATAATCCGGGAAGAAAGGAACCTACCACGGGAGAAATCAATTACAAAAACGTGTTTAAATATATTTACGACAAAAAATTTAAAGGAATCCTGGGAATGGAGCACGGGAACTCACAACCGGGAAAAGAGGGGGAGATGGCCGTTATAGAAGCTTACGCCAGGTGCGATCAGTTTTAAGTTATTTTGGCATTCCTGTCAATGTTACAGGACCCAATGACTATTCAGGGGCTGAGCCGGCAACGGGGATGGTCTTATCCATGTCAACAGGACCCAGTTTTATTTCACCTTTGGGTCCGATCTGAAGGTCTGATCCCATCATATCTTCCCAGGTTACTTTCTTGCCTGTATAGGCCGATTCACGGCCCATGATGGCAGTCAGTACGGAGATGGCTGTCTGTTCTGCCTCTACGATCTGATTCCCTGTCCGGATGGCATTAATCAGGGCGATGTGTTCCTGTACATAGGGGCTGGTTTCGGTCTTGTTACCATCAGCATCAACAGGGGATTCCCATTTGTAAAGCTCGTTGCCTTCATAATCAAAGAGATCAAAGACATCGTGGTTATTTGTCAGCAAGTATCCTTTGGTCCCTCTGATATATTCGCTCACGTTGGTGGCACAGTCGTTGATCTGGCGGCACATGGAGTTCATATGAACGCTTTTGTCATAAATAAAGTCCACACTGAAGTTATCGTAGCAATCGCCCGTGGGCCTTCTTAGCCTGGAGCCCATTCCAACGGCTTCCAGTGGATGGTCTCCCACAAACCAGTTACTGACATCAATGTTATGAACATGCTGTTCTACAATATGGTCGCCCGAGAGCCAGGTCCAGTTTACCCAGTCGCGAAGCATAAACTCCATTTCGGTCCACGTGGGTTGCTTTTCCTTGTGCCAGAGCTTGTTCTGATTCCAGTAAACGTTGGTGGAGGTAATATCACCAATCATTCCTGCCTTGACTCGTGCGTATACATTCTGGTAGCTCCAGGCATGGCGGCGCTGGGTTCCTGTAACCACACATAAACCTGCGGCTTCGGCCTGCTTGGAGGCGGCCATTACAGCACGTGCTCCAACAGGATCAACAGCTACGGGTTTTTCCATAAATACGTGTTTTCGGGCTTCCACACATGCCTGGAAGTGCTCGGGACGAAAATAGGGAGGTGTGGCCAGAATCACCAGATCCAGGTCCACTTCAAGTAGCCTTTTGTAGGCATCAAAGCCGGTAAAGCAATTGGCGTCGGGAATTTCGACGTCTTTTTCTTTCTTCAGTTTACCACGGATGCCATCGATCCTGTCCTGGAAAACATCGGCTATGGCCACAATGCTCAGCTTGGGACCTGCATCAAGGAAATTGATGGCTGCCCCGGAACCACGTCCGCCGCAACCAACCACGCCAGCACGAATGGGCTGACCGTCAGGAGCGGTATCAAGAATGTTGGGTACAACTACTTCGGCGGTAGATTCACCTGTTGTACATGATTGAAGAAGTTGACTGGCGCCGATTACTCCAATGGCACCCATGGCACCGTTCTCAAGGAATCTGCGCCTGCTGGTTTTTTTGTTTGGTTTCATAATATATCAGTCGTTAGTAGGTTATGGTTATTAAAACAGTTGAATCATTCCTGGTTTGCTCCTGGCTCTTCAAATTCACACACCACCCTGAAACCCACATGCAGGCAGTCGGAGTACCACCAGATACTCTTGGGCATCTGGGGATCTGTTTTCAGCCAGGGAACGCTTCGGGTATAATCCCTGGAGGCACAACGTACATCTTCGGCCCCATCACGGTAGGATCCGCCCCTGACTACATGCTCCTCTCCTGCTGCAGGTCCCTGAGGATCGAGTAGTACATCTGTGCCATATTGTGCATAGGCATCTTCGGCATACCAGTCTGAACAGAATTCAGCCACATTCCCCAGCATATTCACCAGTCCAAATGGATTTTCCATTTTTGTCTCAGGTGACACTGACCTGGCTCCGCTGTTTTCCATATAGGCAATGTAGGTGTTTATCCCCGATGTATCCACTCCAAAAAGTTTGTTCCTCAGACCCTGTTTTACATAGCGTTTCGGATCGCCTTCAAAAAAATAGGGTGTACTTGAACCTCCCCTGGCAGCATATTCCCATTCAGCCTCGGTGGGAAGCCTGTATTTCTTCCCGGTAATCTTGGTCAGCCACTGGCAATACACCTCTGCTGCCTGGTGGGTCATGGTCATGGCCGGCATGGAGCTTTTCCCCCAACCCTGGTCGGGCGCACCCCACGGAGGGGTAGGCCCCGATATGGCATCCACATCGTCATTGACCACGTTGAGGTAAGCATCAGATGTTTTTCCTTTGGCCCCGGTCTGCTTGAAAAAGGACAGGTATTCATCCCATGACACTTCGGTTTTGGCCATAAAAAAGGGACTGATCTCAACTTCCTTCACAGGACCTTCATTCGTGTTTCGGAAGGGTTCATTTTCCGGACTACCCATCATATATGTTCCTCCGGGAATGGCAATCATTTCAAAGCTTACCGTTGATCCGGTAATATACTCGGTGAAATTAGTGTGGCCTTCCATCACCCCAGGTTCAGTATAGAGTTCTGTATCAGCAGTTTCAATAATTCCAAAATCCATGTTTTTGGCATGCAGCCTGTTGGGGTCGTAATGACCCACGGTAATATGGCAATTGATGCAATGCAGTTCACCGGCCTGTCGTTCATAATAGAGGTGAGCTTCACGACCTTCTTTAGTCAGCCCCAGGGGATAATTGTTCTGGTGACAATGGATGCAGGAGACTTCGAAGGCATGTCCTTTTGCATATTCGATCTGCGATTTGGCTTCCCAGTTGAAGCTTTCCGAATCTTTAAAGGTATTCGACCAAAGATCCCGAATACCGGTCTTTGCCTTCTCAGGCAGGTATCTTTCTCCATGTGGAGGCAAATGACAATCCACACAATGCACATGTATACCTCGTTTGTTGTCGTAATGGGTGGAGAGTTTCCAGCTCTGTGTTGAATGTGGATGAATATGGCAGGATGCACAATATTCATCTGTGGATGTTTTTATAACTGCTTTATTGCCCAGGAAGATGAAAAGGGCTGTAACCAGGATGCCGGAAAGGAATATCCATCTGCTGGATTTTTTTCTTTTTGGTCTCATAATCAGCAAGGTTAAAGAAAGCAAATTTTGTCCTCAGATTCAAGTCAGATGTATTTGGCACACTTATTTAAATAGATTCTAATGTTTGGGATTTATAACTATACTGAAACAGTTATGGAAATAGTACGTATAATTGTTTTGGAATTCAACTGCTATCGGTCCGAATACAGGGCAAGATATAAGCCAATTTAAAGGCAATCAGTTATTTGTTATAGTCAACATATTTAATATAACTATTAATTGCATAAAACTTATGTGCCCCTCTGTAATTCTCAATCAGCTCTCATCAGAAGATCAAAAATTTCTTAATGCACTTGTCAAAAAGGGTGGCCCTGAGCCACATGAATATCTGGAATTAACAGCTATTATTAACAACCTGGAGGATACAGAACTGGAATACTTCAGGGATACGATCAAGGAATCGCTCAATGAGAATACCCTGATTGGTCATGGTTATATAAAACCCTTCGGGTATCCCGGCGATTTTACCATCATCCATAACATTTATAAGTTGTATGTGAATCCCGATGAAAAATATTCAAACTGGGACAGGTTTTTTCAGGACCAGGCAGGAGCTCATGCTGTACGTAACAGGAAGGACTATTTTCTCAAACGTTGTGCTGAGGTTGAACAGCAGGAAGGAGATGAGAAGAGGATACTGATCCTTGGTTCCGGACCTGCGACGGATGTGAATGAATACATGAGGAACAACCCTCATAGTAAAATCAAGTTTGACCTGATCGATTTTGACCAGAATGCAATCGATTTTGCAAAAAATCAGAATGCTGATTTTACTGATTCCATTGAATATTTCAAAATCAATGTGCTGAGATTTAAGCCCTATCATTGGTACGATCTAATCTGGAGTGCGGGTTTGTTTGATTACTTCAAGGACAAACACTTTGTTTATATGATAAACAAGTATTATAAGTACCTCGTAAGCGGAGGTGAATTTATCATTGGGAATTTTTCCCATAGCAACCCTACCAGGCGACTGATGGAGGTCTTGTCAGACTGGTACCTGGTTCACCGGTCCAAGTACGATCTGGTCCGTATGGCTCTTGAAGCTGAGACCAAAGAAGAGCAGGTTGAAGTGGAAATGGAAGAATTGGGAGTGAACCTGTTTTTAAGAATTAAAGCAGCGTAAAATGTTAAATCTCAAATCAATGCTTAGGGTAAACTCTTTTGGGATGCCTACAACTGGCCAGGACGATTGGAAACTAAATCCTTGGACGCTGGCTTTCTCTGGAGAAATTAAAAAATATGAGAAGGCCTTCCGGGACGATTATTTTACCCACTCTCTCAATCCGATGCGGTTTTCGCTGGTACTTTCCCTTTTTTTCTTCGGGATTTTTGCTTTTTTGGATGCACTTCTGCTGCCCGAGTTAAAGAGAATGTTCTGGATTATCCGCTTTGGGCTCATATCACCCCTTCTGACCGGAGTGATTGTATTTTCCTTTACCCCCGCTTTTAAAAAGGTTATGCAACCGGTACTGGCAGCCTTGATGTATATCACGGGCCTGTCCATTATTGTTATGACAATTTTCGCGGCTAACAAGGCCGGGAACTATACCTACTATGCTGGCTTGTTCCTGATTTTCATTATTGGTTATACTTTTATCAAGTCACGTTTTATTTATGCCACCATTGTTGGCTGGTCCATTGTGGTTTCCTACTTGGTCGCTGGCATATGGCTCTCCGATACGCCACTGGAGATTCTGATTAACAACAACTTTTTTTTCATCAGTGCCAATGTTATCGGTATGTTTATCTCTTATTTCATGGAGCAATCGGCTCGAAAGGATTTCTATATGAGGATTTTGCTTGAGAAGGAGCAGAAAAAGGTTCAGGCAGCCAATAATGCGCTTGAAAAACGCGTACAGGACCGGACCAGGCTGCTTACCCTTGCAAACAAGGATTTGAAGAAGGAGATTGAGATTAGAAAACGGCATGAAGAGGAAAAAACTAAGTTGGAGGGTCAGCTGGTACAGCTACAAAAGATGGAAACCATCGGAACGCTGGCTGGTGGGATTGCACATGATTTTAATAATATCCTGACTCCTGTACTTGGCTACACAGAGATGGCCCTGGAGGAGTTATCTCAGGAGAGCACCCTTCGTTATGACATTGAACAGATCAATAATGCAGCACTAAGGGGCAAGGACCTTGTACAGCAGATACTGACCTTCAGTCGCCAGGTAGATGTTGAAAAAAAGCCAATGAGGCTGGATATGGCGGTAACTGAAGTACTGAAGCTTATAAGGGCTTCTTTCCCTTCCAATATTGAAATAGTACAGGAACTGGATAGAGAATGCGGAACCGTCATAGCCGATTCTACTCAGATGCACCAGATTATTATGAATCTGTGCACCAATGCCTATCATGCCATGATAGGCAAAGGAGGTGTTCTAACTGTCAGGCTGGACACACAGAAAGTGGGAACAAGGCTTCTAAATGCTTCGGACAAAATTCAGAAAGGAACCTATGTGCGGTTAATCATTAGCGATACAGGGCACGGAATGGATAAGCGAACTGTGGAAAGGATTTTTGAACCCTTCTTTACCAAGAAAGAAGTGGGCTCCGGTACGGGACTGGGTTTATCTGTGGTTCATGGTATTGTGAGTAGTAGCAATGGAGCTATTGTGGTTGAGAGTGAGCCCGGGAAAGGCTCCACATTTATAATTTATCTTCCCCAGCATTCTGAGCATTATATGGAGGAAAAGGATAACTCACAGGAACTTAAAAAGGGTATAGGAAGCATTTTATTTGTGGATGATGAAAAAGAAATTACATTTATGGGCAAAAGAATGCTGGAGACTCTGGGTTACACAGTGGATATAAAGACAGACAGCCTGGAGGCTCTGAAGGTTTTCAGGCAGGATCCTCAGAAATATGATCTTATTGTCACCGACCAGGCTATGCCGAAGATGATGGGGACCGAATTAGTAGTAGAGCTTAAACAGATCAAGCCCGATGTGAAGGCTATTATTATTACAGGTTACCAGGAGTCTATCCCAGCCAATGCTATAGAACAGTACGAAATTGCAGATATTATTTCAAAACCTCTTATTCTGAGTGAGTTTAGTGAATTGATCGGAAAAGTACTCAGCCAGGATAATAAAATAGCTTCATGATGCTTAGAATATTGATTATTGATGATGATCACCACATCTTGCTGATGACTAAGAAAATGCTTGAACGGACAGGGTTCGAGGTGGAGCTGGCTTCCAATGGGAATGAGGGACTGGAGCTTTTTAAAAGGATGCCGGTTGATCTTGTGATCACTGATATTATTATGCCCGAGAAAGAAGGGCTTGAAACAATCCGGGCGATGAAAAAGCTGCGCCCGGACCTGAAAATTATAGCCATGTCGGGTGGTGGAAAAATTTCGTCCGACAATTACCTGGATGCAGCAAAGATATTCGGAGCTACCAGGGTTCTGGGGAAACCGTTTTCACAGAAACAGATGGTTTCAATTGTTCATGAATTGCTGGATAATCCTTTGGACGAAAGTCTCTATAAGGAGAAGAGTGATCAAGATGAATTAGAAAAGAAGCAGGGCAGATAGCAAAGTAGTGGCGATAACCAGTAGGCGGTAGTATTTTTCCGGTAGCAGACGCACCAGCCATATACCGAGGAAAGCTCCTGCAGCAATGCTAGGAAGCACCATAATATCCAGCAAAACAGTATTTACCGTGATGGTTTTCCACGACCAGATATGTAGCGGAACTTTGGAAAGGTTCACAATAAAGAAGAACCAGGCTCCGGTTCCAATATAACTGTTCTTTGGTAAGCGCATGGAGAGCAGGTAAAGCGCCATCACCGGTCCGGCAGCATTCCCAATCATGGTTGAAAAACCACCCAAAAGTCCCAGTACCCCGGCAAACCATCTTGATCGTGGAACTTTGATCTTATCAGATTTGATATCGCGCCAAATGAGGATTGCGATCCCTCCCATAACCAGGGCTGCCAGCAGCCTGTTGAAGCTTTGGTCTGAAATGGACTTTCCTATCAGGGTAGCCAGTACAATGCCAGCAAAGGCCCATGGCAGCAGGCGAAGAATATGTTTCCATTGCGCATGACGGTGGTACCAGGTAACGGCGAAGACATCTGCAAATAGAAGGATGGGTAATAGTAGTCCAACCGATGGGCGGCCCCCGAAGGCATTGGCAAGGATGGGGACCACCATCAGTCCTACTCCTGAAATACCCGTTTTCGACATGCCAATCAGCAAGCCGGAGAGTCCCATCAGCACCCATTGCAGGGTAGTCAGATCATAGGATTGAAAAAAGGGTGCAAGGTTCTGCAATAGCTACCTAAACTTTGATAAATATTTTTTTCCTGTACAAGATCAGGGCCGGTACAAAAATGATCAGCATATACATGACTGCATAGAGCAGGGAGGCAAAACGGGGATCAAAGCCCACAGAAGTCAACCCATCCATGAACCGGCCACTGAGTGCCGATCCCCCGAATTTAAACTCGTAAAATATTACGGTCAGCATCCCTGCCAGCACATAAGAGGTAATGGCATTGGCTCCATACACCCTTCCAAGGAAGGTCCATTTTGTATATCCCCACATATCCACAATCAGGATGCAGGTGGCCAGCGCCAGTGTACCCAGTCCTGATGTATAGAGAACATAAGAGCTGGTCCAGAGGTTCTTATTGATGGGAAATAACCAGTTCCAAAGTCCGCCCGCCAGAAACATGGAGAAGCCAATAAAGTAGAGCCAGACCAGTCTTTTGTTTTCCTCCTTCACACTCAGGTAGAGCTTACCGATAAGCATGCCGATAATTCCCGAAACAATGGCAGGAAAGGTACTGAGGAGTCCCTCCGGGTCCCAGGTTTTTTGCCAGAGCACACCCGGGAGGAGTTGAAGATCAAGGAAGTTGGCCCAGTTTTTTCCAGGCACAGAGAGATCGGGTTTACCAATGCCTGGCACAGGGATATAGGCCATGACGATCCAGTAGACCACCAGGATAATGGCCCCGATTTTGATTTGTTGTTTCCAGTTTGTGTTCAGGAAGATCAGTGCACAGGCCAGGAAAACCACTGCAATTCTGGGCAGGACGCCCACCCACCGAATGGAGTGGAAATCAAATTGGGGGAAGAGCCATAGGAATATTCCCAACAGGTATATATTGAGTGAGCGGATAAGGATCTTTTTATACATGCTACGTTTTGGAGCACCGGCATCCAGTCGTTTGGAGTAGGCCAGGGTGATGGAAACACCAACAATGAAAAGAAAGAAGGGGAACACCAAGTCGGTAATGGTACAGCCGTTCCACTCAGAATGCAGCAGAGGCCAGTAGACACTGTTCCAGCTTCCGGGATCATTGACAATCACCATGGCAGCAATGGTAAGTCCCCGGAGGGCATCCAGGGAAATCAGGCGTTTCTGTTTTATTGGTGTGGACATTTCACTCATATCTGTTTATATTGAATGAATTTGTAGTTTTGTTGGGAGGCTAAAACTACAAAGAATTGCAGAATTAAATTTGCTTTACCATGAAAAGATCACTCCTGTTATTTATGATTCCTTGCTTCATTATATCATGTAATCAGATGAAAGAATCCGCCATACCAAGCGGTGCTGAAGTAGCCCTGACCTGGGAGTTTGAGGGAAACCATGCCACAGATGGATATTACGATGCAGTGTTTACCCTGGAAAACAGGGGAGATACTATCCTTGGAGCCAGGGCTTGGGCGATTTATGTGAACCAGCTGGGATCAGGCATCATTCAGGAATCGGTCACCGGGAAGGTGGCCATTGATCATGTGAATGGCGATCTATTCAGGATCACTCCCACCGAAGAGTTTATACTGGCCCCTGGCGAGTCCGTGGAGATAGCCTACCGGAACCCTGGCCAGATGATTAATATATCCGAGGTGCCGATGGGTCCCTATATTGTATATGGTGAGAACAAAGCAGATCAACTGGCAATTCTGATCGATCAATATGAGGTCTTGCCTTTTCCGGCACTTGAAAAAATCTTTCCTCCCGGATCAGGAATCGAGCTTCCCGATGCAGCCTGGGTTTATAAGCAGAACAGTGCTGTTTCGCTTCTTGAACCAGGTGAAACCGGGAAGGTCCTGCCTACTCCAGTCAAAGAGATCTATTCGGAGGAGACCATCGTTCTGGATAGAAACCTAAAGATCTTCCAACAGGATGGCCTGGAGAATGAAGCAGCTTATCTGGCTGAATGTTTCAAACAACTTACCGGGTCAGCCCCGGCGACCCTGGAAGGCGAAACAGGAGCATCCGGAATGATTACCCTGATTAAGGATGATACAGGTATTAATGGCCCGGAGTCCTACCAGGTTTCTATTACAGCAGACAAGGGAATCGTTATTTCTGGGGGGAGTGATGCAGGAGTCTTCTATGGAATTCAGACCCTGCTTTCCATGCTTCCCCCGGAGGTATGGGCAGAAGAGGGTGGCAAGATTGAAGTAAGGACCGGGGAGGTTTTGGACCAACCTGCTTTTCAATACCGCGGCATGCATCTGGATATTGCCAGGAATTTTATTGAACCGGCCCATATTAAGCGATTGATTGATGCCATGGCCTATTACAAACTGAATAAACTGCATTTGCATATGACCGATGATGAGGGTTGGAGACTGGAGATCCCCTCCATTCCAGAATTAACTGATCTGGGAGCTATTCGCGGACATACACTGGATGAAAGGGATCATCTGACTCCAGCTTACGGCTCAGGTCCCGATCCAGCCGCGACAAGCAGCCATGGCAGCGGTTATCTTTCCAGGGAAACCTTCATTGACCTGCTTCAGTATGCTGATGCACGTCATATTCAGGTGATTCCTGAAATTAATTTTCCTGGTCATGCAAGAGCGGCTATATATGCCATGGAAGCAAGGTATGAGCGCCTGATGAAAGAGGGGAAGCAGGAGGAGGCCGAATTGTACAGGCTGATTGATCCCTCGGATGCTTCAGTTTATAGTTCAGCGCAGATCTTTAACGACAATGTAGTTTGTGTCTGCACGGAAGGCCCCTACCGGCTTTTTGAAAAAGTAGTGGATGAAGTAAACCTTATGTACCAGGATGCAGGACTGGTCCTCACCACCCTGCAGACCGGTGGAGATGAAGTTCCACGTGGTGTCTGGACCGCATCCCCTCTTTGCCAGGTTTTCCTGGAGGAGCACCCTGAAATAGGTGGAGTTGAGAACCTGCAGGCCTATTTCGGGGAGCGATTGCTTGAGATCCTGGAGCGCAAGGATCTGGTCATGGCTGGCTGGGAAGAGGTAGCCATGAAGAAAGATGCTTCCGGCAAATGGATTCCCAATCCAAAACTGCTTGGCAAGGATGTTCTTCCTTATGTGTGGAACAGTCTGGATAGCAACCTCGATTTGGGCAACAGGTTGGCCAATGCGGGTTTTCCGGTGGTGCTTTGCAATGTCAATAATTTTTATTTCGACCTGGCCTATACCCACCACCCGTCTGAACAGGGCCAGTTCTGGGGTGGATTTGTTAAAACACGTAGTGCCTTTGATTTTATCCCCTACGATGTTTTCAAATCGACTTTATACGATAAATGGGGTCATCCCTATGATCCCGAATCTGACTTTAAAGGAATGGAGCAATTGAGACCTGATGCATATAAGAATATCATTGGTCTGCAGGCGGAACTATGGAGCGAAAAGGTAAAAGGAGGAACCATGCCTGAGTATTATTACCTGCCCAAACTTATAGGATTTGCAGAACGGGCATGGGTCGGACAGGCTTCATGGGGAACCATCCGGGAAAAGGAGGAGCGGGTGGCTGCCATGGATCTTGATTGGAATCGTTTTGCCAATATGGTGGGACAGCGTGAAATGCCACGACTCGACTATCTTTTTGGCGGATACAACTACAGGCTTCCACCCCCGGGCGCCATAGTGAAGGAAGGCAAGCTTTATGCAAATGTTGATTTCCCCGGATTGACAATTCGATATACAACAGACGGAACCGAGCCGGGTGCTGGATCAGCTGCTTATTACCAGCCGGTAGATGTTTCGGGAAAGCTAATGATACGATCTTTTGACAGCCGTGGACGTGGCAGTCGCATATCAGTGGTGGAATAGCTGTCCTGTCACTTAACAGCTGAAAGTTTATATTTGCTCCTCGAAAAATAGCTGGCATGAAGATATTGATAGTTTGCACGGGAAATAGCTGCAGGAGCCAAATGGCCGAGGGATTTTTGAAGTCCTTTGATCCAAAACTGGAGGTAAATAGTGCAGGAACCGATCCATCGGATCGTGTACATCCCTTTGCCATTGAGGTGATGAGAAAGAAGGGTATAGATCTTTCGGATCATTATCCTCAGAAGGTTGATGACTTCCTGGATGATGCTTTCGATTACGTGATCACCGTATGTAGTCACGCGAAGGAGAACTGTCCGGTATTCCTGGGTGAGGTGAAGCAACACCTGCACTTCGGATTTGATGATCCGGCAGAGGCCATTGGTACAGAGGAGGAGATAGTTGGAGAGTTCAGACGCATCAGGGATGAGATCCAGGAGAGAATGGGGGCATTTTTAACGTCCCTGTAACTATTTCTTCGTGATATACTTCTTAAATCTGAAACAAGAATATTGTTTAGTTCTGCTTCATTCCCCGAAAACCTCCTTATACTTCAGGACGATCTCCTTTGAGGTGGATAGGCACTCTTCAGGTTTTCCATATTCAAGGCCGCTCTGGCCACTGTCCAGGCAGCTTCATCTCTGACCACATGTACGCCCAGGCTGAAAAATCCCACGGATGACTTGATTACAAAAGGGAAGGGGAGTGCCTTCGGACCCAAATTTTGAATTTCATCCAGTTGAACCTGCCTGAAGATGAAATCCGGATAGGAAGCCTTTATCAATTCCCTGAATTTTATCTTGTCTTTAAAAAGCCGGGCATGGACGGCAAAGGCTGAGTCGCCAAGGTGCTGGGCTACCCAGGACAGTGTATCGTCCTGGAGTAATTCTTTTGTCACTGGGGTTGAAACAACCTGGTATCTGTTCGTCCTGATTGTCTGCAGAAGAAAATCTGATACAAGGGGTTTGTCGATTAAAAATATAGTTCTAAGCACATTATCTTTTCCATGCCTTCTGAAACCTGCATCTGTTCAGGCGCCTCCTGTTCAGAAAAACCAAATTTTGCATATAATTTTTCTTCCTCCGGGCTACTCATGCCTGATTGAAGCCATAGCTCATTGGCTTCGTTTTCCATACATCGGCTGATGCATCGCTCGATTAGTAAGGAGGCAATCCCAAGGTTTCGGTAATTGGGATTGATATATAGCTTGGTAAATTCGAAGCTGCTTTCGTCCAGTCTTTTTAATGCTACGCATCCTACAATTTGATCCCTGTACCTGGCATAGAACAAAAAGCCGCCTTCCATAAAGAAGCTTTCATCTGGATTTTGAAGCAGGAATCCGCCTTCTTCCTGAAGAGAGCCATTTTCCCCTCCGGTTAACCAGGGCCCGGCTAATTCATGGAAGTGGTTTTTAAGACTCGGCCTGTAGTCTATAATATGCACCGGTTCCGATTCCTGTTGAGCAGCTATTACATGGAGGGAATTCTTGTCAATCTGACGATCGATGCGATTCAGAATATTCAAAAAGTCGGGATGTGCAGTTTGAAAAATTGTTTTCAATGCTGTAGCAATCGATATCCAGAGAGGCTTTAATCTATAAAGTAGTTTTTGGCCCATGATTGACAGTGAAACTAATTTTGAGCGTTTGTCGGCTGGATTTACTTGAATGACAACCAATTCTGCCAATTCCAGTTCCCGGATAACATTCTTAACCGTGATATGGGAAAAATCAATCTGCCCGGCAATTTGCATAACAGTTAAGGGGGATTCAGATAGTGCCAATACATAATATACCGGAAACCAGCTGGCCTTAAAATTAATTCCAGCCTCTCTGTATATCTTATCCCCATCCACATACAGCTTTTCGCTGATGCGCCTGAAGCGAGTTACACTGGCGAGATAGCCCAACTTTGAAATTGTACTAGACATATTAATGCAATTTATGAAAGTCCTTTTGTAAAAATACGAAAGACCTTTTATATATGCAAGTTCTATTTTGAAAACATTTACGATCTTTAGAGAAAAATGATGCTGGAAGATTTGGGATATGGAGCTGATATGGAAAACTACCGCCAGGAGCAAAATCTTGATTCATTGGGTGTTGGCAGAGTTATTGCAGAACACAGGGAGCGATATGAGATAAAATCAGCGCAGGGAGAATTTGAGGCTGAAGTTATTGGAAATTTAAGATTCTCTGCCCGGGAAAGATCCGATTTCCCTGCGGTGGGGGATTGGGTGGCTTTCTCCGAATATGAGGAGAATAAGGTGCTGATTCATGCAGTTTTTCCCAGAAGAACAGTCATTGAAAGGGAGGCTGTAGGAAAGTTTGGAGAGAAACAGATTATTGCTACAAATATCGATTACTCCTTTATCGTGCAGGCAGTTGATAGGGATTTCAATATAAACCGGTTCGAACGATACCTGACCATCTGTAATGCATCCGGTGTTTCCCCGCTTGTTATTCTGAATAAAACTGACCTGATTTCTGATTCTGAGCTAAAGAGCATGGTGGAATCAGTGGATAAGAGAATACCGCAAGTCCCGATTATAGCTATCAGCAATGAAACCAGGGTTGGGTATGAGCTTTTATTCTCACATATTCAGAAGGGAAAGACCTATTGTTTGCTTGGTTCTTCCGGGGTAGGAAAATCTACCCTTATGAATAACCTGGCAGGCCGGGACCTTATGAAAACTGATGCCATCAGTTCAAGTACCAGTAAGGGGCGGCATATTACCAGTCACCGGGAACTGATCCTTCTGGAATCAGGTGGAATCATCATTGATAATCCAGGGATGAGGGAGGTTGGGATTGCAGATGCAACGAAGGGATTGGAAGCTACATTTGAGGAAATTGTTTCCCTGTCATATCAATGCAGGTTTCAGGATTGTACCCATAATCATGAAAGTGGCTGTGCCATATTGGAGGCTGTAGAAAAAGGGGAGATCGATCGGGCTTCTTATGAGAATTACATGAAGATGGAGCGGGAGAAGGAGCATTTTGAATCGAGCGTGGCCGAAAGAAGAAAGAAGGATAAGGAGTTCGGGAAGATGGTCAGGAGTGTAATGAAGGATAAGAGGCAGAATAAACCATGATGAACCATTCATATGGGCACCATGATACAAAAGTCCTTTCATAATAATATAAAAGGACTTTTATATATTGCTTAGATGAATATTATGTAATTGAAAATCAGCCCAACAATAACAATACCCACCGCAACCACACCAACAAAAACACCTATTAATTGCCATTTCAGGACTTTCTTCAGGATGATGATCTCAGGAAGAGAGAGCCCAATGACAGACATCATAAATGCCAGTGCCGTACCCAGTGTCACCCCCTTTTCAATCAGGACGCTTACAATGGGTATGATGCCTGCTGCATTTGAATACAATGGAATACCCACAAGGATTGCAAGGGGAACAGAATACCAGTGCTGGTTTCCTAAAGCTCCTGCCAGGTAAGCATCAGGAACAAATCCATGGGCTCCCGCTCCAACAGCAATACCAATTAATATATAGATCCAGATTTTGCCAACAATATCCCGTACTGCTGTTCCTCCGGCTGATATGCGCTGGTTGAAGGAAAGAGATTCTTCCTTCTCCAGGTTTTGCTTTGCATGGGTTTCATAGACCCAGTCGGCCACATATCTTTTCAAGTTGAGTTTTTCCAGAAGGAATCCTGCCAGAACTGCAATGGTCAGCCCGGTGAGCACATATATTAATGCAACTTTCCATCCAAACAGTCCGATGAGAAGTACTAGCGCCACTTCATTGATCATTGGAGCTGCAATCAGAAAAGAAAAAGTAACACCCAGGGGAATACCCGCCTCCACAAATCCTATAAAGAGAGGAATGGCCGAACAGGAGCAGAAAGGGGTTACAATTCCCAATAGTGCAGCCATTACATTCCCGGCGAACAGAGATTTTCCTTCAAGAGCCTTACGTGTTTTTTCCGCTGAAAAATAGGTCCTGATGATCCCCACGAAAAATATGATCAGCACAAGAAGCATCATTACCTTGGGTACTTCATAGATGAAGAAACGAAAGGTCTCAGTTAAATGCGTTTCAGGGCGCATATGAAAAATCCGAAAGATGATGAAGTCAGAGATATCCTGAAGGTATTTGTACACCAGAACCCAGATCGGGATGAGGATCAGAACAAGTACCCATTTATTTTTTATTCTTTTCATTTTTAAAACCAGACGACAATAATGTAATAGATGCCCATTGCCATAAAGATCATGGCCACCATTTTTCTGAACCAGTATTCAAATGCTTTGATCCTTTTGTAAAGATTTCCCATACCTGAAAGGGTATAGGCAATCAACCAGGCAAAGATGATAACCGGTATGCCTGTTGCAATGGCATAAACCACTGGCAAGTGGAGTCCTGAAGTTGAAATTGTCAGGGGAATCAGCATGCCAAAATAGAGGACCCCACTATAGGGACAAAATGCAAGGGCAAATACTGCTCCCAGCAGGAAGACATCCCGGTAACTGAATCTTTTTTTACGCTGGAAGCGCTCTGTCAGGGTATTAAAAGTCGGAAAATTGATCCTGATGATACCAAGCATAATGATTCCAATCAGCAGCAGGAATGGTCCAATAATTTTCTCGCCATATTGTTGAAACAAGCCTGAAATTTTCAATTGATCTGCACCAAGAAATAGTGCAAGTGCAAGGACAGTATAGGATGCAGTTCTACCCAGCGTGTACATCAGTCCATTATAGAAAACCCTGTTCCTGTTTCCCAGGTCCTTTCCTATATATCCAATGGCAGTGATATTTGTTGCCATGGGACATGGACTGATGGCTGTTAGCAAACCCAATACAAGCGCCGATACGATGGGGGCAGATGTATTTGAGTACAGATTATTGAGAAGCTCCTCCATGCACTAGAGAAGTTTGTCTATTTCTGCTCTTAAGATTTCGTGAAATTTGGTGGGATTAGTTCGGGCATTCATAAATCCTTCATTGGTCAGATTCACCCGGGTTTTACCTTTTACGATTAAAAGAGTCTGAGCTGATACCTGGAGTGACTGAGCCATCTCTTTTCCATCTTTCTCTTCAAGATTCAGAGAGGTAAAACCCATGGTCCCTGCCTTCATATTCTCTTCATAGAACATTTCCAGAGCCACCCGGGTCTCATTTTCAACTGCATTGCAGGTGGCACATCGTTTAGTATTGTGAAAATAGTAGACCTGGACGTCTTCAGAAATTTCAGCAACAGTTTTTTGATTTTCAGTTGCCTGCGTGTTGCAGGAGCTCAGGGCTAAAGCAACGAACACGATCAGTAGTGAGGGTTTTAAGATTTTCATAGCTTATTCTTAGTGTTTAACAATGCTCTTAATTCTGAGACCTTTGGCACCTGTCCTGATAGAACAACCTTTTCATCAATGACAAGAGCAGGAGTACGCATTACAGCATATTCCATGATCTTTTGAATATCTTCAACTTTCTCTACTGTAGCTTCAAGATTCAACTCTTCTACAGCCCTTCTGGTAACCTTTTCCAGCGATTTGCATTTGGCACACCCCGTGCCTAAGACTTTAATTTCCATGGCCTTTCTCCAATTCGTTATTCGCAAAATTACGAACTATATTATTAAATTTTTTTACCCATTCATGAGTTTGTTAAACAGCCCCTGAGCCAGCTTCCAGTTCTCCTGATCCAGGCAGTATTTGATTTTTGGTGCTTCAATTTCTCCCTTTATCAAGCCCGCATCTTTTAACTCCTTGAGGTGCTGTGAGAGGGTAGACTTTGCTATGGGGAGATCTTCAGTCAGGTCTCCACTGTAGCAGCAGGACTGTTTCGATAGTAATTCAAGAACATACATACGAATGGGATGCCCCATTGCTTTAGCAAAGCGTGCAATGATCTTCTGATCTTCGGATATTGCCTCTTTTTTATACACGTTGTTCGTTAAACACCGAACAAAGATATGCTAACTTTTGACTTCAGCAAATTTTGAAGGCCTATATTTATTTATAAAAGTCCTTTCGTAAAAATATGAAAGGCGTTTTATATATACAAAAAAACCCTTGTCCAAAAGGGCAAAGGCTTTTACTTTGTAGCTCCACCAGGAATCGAACCTGGATCTACGGTTTAGGAAACCGCTATTCTATCCATTGAACTATGGAGCCAAATCCTGCAATGATTGAGGTTTGCTGCCTTTTGGCAGCCGGCCTCAATTTGAGGGGACAAATTTAGCTTAATTATGATTTATAGCCAAATATCATTCTGATTTACTGAATGAAGCATGAAGAAGTGTATTTTCCCCTAATTGTATTTTTTAAAATGCACTTATGATCTTTAATCGACTTTTTCTTATCATCGCTATTCTCCTGCTGAATTCAGGGTAGTAGCCCGCAGGGATGATCTCCCCCGGAAGGGCAGGGACTGGAATGAGCTGATGGGACTTCAGCTCCCTGATTCCAATTACGAAACTTATTTGTCTCTCTGCGGGGAGACAACGTACGGGTCTCTATCAATGTATTTAATACAGAAGAGGATGTGCAGGAATTGATTGCTGCGCTGGATCAATAAATTTCATAGGAGGGGAGGAACCTTGAAAATGATTTTACTATCAGGGATGGCCGGGAGGAGTTTCCGGTTTAATATGCTTCGTAGAGAAGCCAGGTATCAGGATCGAGGTGAATCTGCTTTGCTTCAAAGGGCACTTCAATCCTAAAATCCTGCTTTGATGCATTCACCTGGAGCGTTTTTCTCAAAGATTCTCCCGCATTGCCTGTAATCTCTACCTCCAGGGGGAATTCGAAGATGTACTGTTCCTGGTGTTGCAGGATGCTCAGTTCCACCTGGCTCCTTTTTTGCTTCCAGTTGCTTGAAAGTACCGGGTGGCCTGTCTGGTAGTACCATTGACGGAAGAAAGCATCATAGTTTTTCCCGCTTACAGATTCAACCACGGCCTTGAAATCTTCTGTCAGGGCATTGCCGAACCTGAATTTTTCGTAAAAACTTCGAACACACTCCCTGAATTTCTCATCCCCCAGTTCATGTCGTAACATATGAAGTACCCAGCCAGCTTTCTCATAGGAGTTTTTATTGAGCAGGCGAATGGATACGGGAAGAGTTGTATCCACAATGGGGGCCAGTCTGCGGCGGGCAAATCTCAATACCTGCTCCTTTTCATCCAACATGGAGGCTACAAAAGCTTCACGGCCATGGGTTTGTTCGATATAGATATCTGTCAGATAGGTGGCAAATCCTTCGCTTAGCCATATATGATGCCAGTTCAGTTCAGAAACAGCATCTCCAAACCACTGGTGTGCGATCTCATGGGCAAAAAGAGTTTCCTGATCCTGGTTGCCAGTGACGGTGCGTTCATGGTAGAAAATACAGCTGGCATTTTCCATGCCGCCATAGACTGTCTTAGATTGAACATTGGCCAGCTTTGCATAGGGATAGGGGGCAATATAGGATTCGTAAAAATCAAGAGGTTTGCAAGCAATGCTATAGTCCAGGAAGCCCTCCTCGCTGTTCTGTGGATAAACCCAGGTGGAGACAGGTATACCAGACTGGCTTTCCATCTCCTCTACCGCGAATGGACTAAGCCCTATAACCATCAGCTTGGAGGAAAGGGGAACCGTAGTAAGCCAGTGGGATCTTACCCTGCCGTCCTCCCTTTTTTCAGAAAGGTTCTGTCCGATCGAAACCACCCCATAATGTTCCGGAGCCGAAATAATAAATTCTACTACGGCCTTATCTGAAGGATGATCCACCAGGGGTAGCCAGTGATGACCACGGTTGGGCCAGTTGTCTCCAAAGAAGGTCCGGTCGCCAAATTTGTTTCTGGAGATAATCAAGCCATCTGTGGGAATCCCGCTGTAGATGATCCTGTAGCTTCGTTTTATTCCCTTAGTTGCCCCTGAAACCGTAAGGCTGATCTGATCGTCGCGTTGGAGAAAAAGCGCTTCCTTGCCATCCTCGGTGATCTGTTCCACCTTCATTCCACTGCTGTCTTCAAGACTATAAGATAAATCCAGTTGAAACTGTTCCACATCTTTCAGGAATGCAATTTCAATATCAGCAATACCCCGGATCACATCGGTGGTATCGTTCAGATCGATTTCAAAACGGTAACTGAGCACATCAATGGCTTCGAATCGATCGTGATGGTCCTGACCCTTAAGAGGGAATAAAAGTAGAACTGCCAGTAAATTAAGAAGCAGGCGTTTTTGCATGGCGAAATTTAAATTTTTTTAGTAAGGACAACGCTCAAACTAAGCACTAACCACTATCTACCAGGCACTATTCTGGCACTATCTTACCCTTTAAATGCATACTTATAAAGGGTGGCAAATGTGGGTTTCTGTCCCTGTATCAGGATGGCGGTTCTGAATATCCGTGCTCCAATCCAGACCGTAAAAGTGGTATAGAGGATTACCCCAATTAATCCTACCACGGGCTGCCACATGGGAATGGTGACCGAAGAAGCCATTCGCATTACCATAACGGTGGGTGTGAAGGGTGGGATCAGGGCTATGGTAGTGGCAAGGGGGCCTGTGGGGTCCGCAATAATCGGTGCAATCAGGAACATGGGGATTATGGCAGGCAATATACCGGGGAAGGTAAGCGACTGGGCATCCTTGTTGTCGTTACAGGTGGCGCCCAGGGCAGCCATGCCGGATCCAACCATAAGGATAAACAGGATGGTATAGATAAAGAACCAGGGTAGCACCTCCATTGGGATCAACGACTCCATCCCCATATAGTTCAAAGTAAACACACCAGCAGTAACATAAATGGCAGCAGTGGTGAGCGAGACGCCAATGCCTCCCATGACCTTTCCCATCATGAACTGGAAGGGAGTAACGGTTCCCAGCAGGACTTCTGCAATCTTTTCATTTTTCTCCTCCATCACACTGCTTAGTTGTGGAATGGCACTCATCATTACCAGCATAAACATTATGATCAGGAGTACATAGGGTACCAGGAAGCTTTGCATTTCATTGGTTTTTTCAGCCTCCTGCTGCTCCCCGGTTTTTTTATTTACGGTAACCAGTCCCATTCCTTCCACATTGATCCACCAGAGCAAGTCCTGGGCCTGGGCCTCATCCAGGTTTAATTCAGCAGCACGAATTTCCCGGAGATTGTTGTTGACCACGTTTTGAAACCAGTAGCGGATCTGGTCATTGAATGAGTGCTGGGAATAGTATTTCAGGTAGGCCTCTTTTTCTTCCCCGGTGGGGTGCAGAATATCAGGACCAATTTCAATGAAGGCGTGTAGCTCCTGGCTTTCCACTCTGTCTGATAATGCCAGCTGCTGAGCTTTCTGGTTCTGGATATCCGGCTCCATGAACTCAACGACGTAGGCGGCATCAATCTTCTCGCCTGTATGCGAGTGAAAAATATCTACGCTATTTCTTGTCTCCAGTGCTTTTTGAAGCGGCGCGGTCATCAATCCGGAATGGTCGATCACCACGAAATGCTTGTCATCCGTATCCTTGTTATTTTCCATGATGATCATGGCTGCGAATCCTCCGCCCATCATAATGGGGACCAGCACCAGACTGATAATGAAACTTTTGGTTTTTACCGCAGCACGGTACTCCCGTTTAAAAAGGGTCCATATTTTATACATTGACAGCCTCCTTTCTTTCCGGAGATGCTATCCGGATAAATATATCGTTGAGTGATGGTTTGGTGATTTCAAATTTACTGATACGTGTAATTTTCAATAGCTCGGCCAGGATAAGTTGAGGATCAGCGCCCTCCTCCAATCGGATTTCCTGTAGTTGTCCGAAATTATTTATGCTCTCAATACCCTTCATCCCGTTCAGTGCGTTGGCACCCATATCTGACTGGATACGCAGGGTATCATTGCCATACTCGTTCTGGATATGATCCAGGGTGCCATCCAGTACTTTTTTCCCTTTGTAGATCATAAAGATGTAATCGCACATTCGCTCTGCCATGGCCATGTCGTGGGTGCTGAATATGATGGTGGCTCCCTTTTCTTGGAGCTCCAGGATAATGTCCTTCATCATATCAGCATTGATCGGATCCAGGCCGCTGAAAGGTTCATCCAGGATAATTAGCTCGGGCTGATGCAGAATGGTGGCAATGAACTGGAGTTTCTGACGCATCCCCTTGCTGAGGGTTTCCACCTTTTTATCCTTGTATGCTTTCAGTTCCAGTCGTTCAAGCCAGTAGTTGATCTGCCGGGGAAGATCGCTTCCCTTGTTTAACTTACCGTGAAACTGGAGCAGCTCCCCGATTTTCATCTTCTTATAGAGTCCGCGATCCTCCGGAAGGTAGCCCACATTCTCAAGACGTTCAAAATTGTGATCCTGACCATTGACCAATAGTGTACCTCTGTCCGGGTACATGATCTTCATGATCATACGGATTGTGGTGGTTTTTCCAGAACCATTGGGACCGATAAAACCATAAATGCTTCCCTTGGGGACTTCCAGGGAGAGATCATTGACGGCCAGCACAGATCCGAATGTTTTGCTTATACCGGATAGTTCGATTATGTTCATAATGGAAAATAACTGTTGAGTATTCCGAAGATATGAAATATTTCTTTACTCCTCCAGGGTACTCAGATCGCCTTCTTCCTGTCCCAGGGCTCTTGCTATTAACACCCGTCCGATAATCCATACGTATCCATCCTCATCCATTTTGGCTGAATTGCCCGTGAGGTACCAGCCCTGTTTCTTGTATAAGGTCCAGTATTTCTCAATAAATCTGTCAGGATCACCAAGAATGGTCCGGGTTTGGTGGCCGATCCCGGCTTCAAAGGGGTGATGGGAAGGGGAGTGATCATGAACCTGCCTGTTTCGGTTTGCCACCAGCGATTGGGATGGGGTGATTGGGAGCTCCCTCGTACAGAAGGATGGTGGCTCCGTTGATCAGCGGTCCATATAACATTCTTCATTGGTTCGCTTGACTGTGATACAGACATCGATGGTTGGGGAGCGGCGCATGGCTTTGTCGGCAATGGCTTTAAGGACATTGGCCACCACATTGGTCTTGCCCCCGGTAAACCATTTGTAAAAAGGAGAGCCACTGTCATCCAATACAGTTTCCCAGGGCTTATACCAACTTAGCTCTTCAGTTTCCCTGGACCAGAAGCCCTCCCGGTCTTTGATGGATTCCTGGTAGAGTTTGTCATAGTCTTTAATGCGTGCTTTCTTCTTTACCTCTTTGGACGGGTGATAGAATGAATTCCCTGGTTTCTGATCGATCGACATACCCCTATAATTTTTGTTTATAGGAAGTAAATGAGCATCTTAATAACTGAAACACAAATTTTTAACTTTCGTAACAGTTGAGCGGAACAGCTCCGTGGCTGGCTTATTTCTTCACCCCGCATTTTTTGAATCCCTGCATTTGGAGTTCCAGATCGAAATTGGGATTGTATTCCAGGTTGTCGGTATAGATCACATTTCCCAGATCGTCAACCCAACGGTGATCCCACTGATTGCTTCCCCGTTCCACCTCTGCTGTATGTGGATTGATATAGTCCTCCTGGTCGGTCAGATTCAGATAAGCCTGGTGGTTGATCTTTGAGTTGGTCTCCGCATGTCCCTTCTGAATTTCCTGTCCGATCCGATTGATATCGTTCATGGTCTTGATCATGGTACTCCCTCTTTGCATCTGGCCCTTCAGTTCTGCCTGAACCCATTGTGGATTCAATTTTACAGATGCCCCGATTTCCTGAAAGAGGGCTTCCCAGTCATTGAAACATTTCTCAGGAGCCCGAATCACTACAGTGTTGCGGTTTTTCCACATGCCGGCTGTATATGGCCCCATATTATGGATAATGCAGAAGGCCCGTTCGCGATATAAAACCCCGTTTTCGCTATAGGTATAATCCGTAACTGCAGAGGAGTAGCGGCTTTGCAATTCTTTGACAATATCTGTTTCGTAACAGAGCTTTTCGATATCGGGCAGAACACGTGAATCTAAGAGCGAGATCTGAAGATTGGGATGAAGGTAGGTTGCCAGATACTTTTGGATGAAGGTGGTGGCATCCATTTTATGCAGAACGGGCATTCCGTTATAGAAACTGCCTTCCGGAAACATCCCGGCTGCCATGGAGCCGGTCATATCCACAAAATAGATGTCGGGTAACCAGTGAATCTGTATACTGCCCTGGGGGTCGCTTTTTAGTGTGAAATCAATTTTGGCTTCAATAGCATTGGCCGCTCCCCCCATGCTCACCGGGTCCCATCTGGATATACCGCCTTCTGCCACCCATCCTATGGGTTTAAGGATAGTGAAGGCTTTTTCCACGGGCTCATGGATCTTTTCCATGATAAGCCTGTCAGGGAGTTGACCGGGAAGGCGGGATGTGGCGAGCAACATCCCACCCACAAGGATAAGAGGGAAAGATTTCATGGATAAAAGTTATGAAAAATCGACTTACAAGAGAATGGGCCACATGTGTTTAGCAGCAATTTTTTTAAGTCGCCTGTCAGGAGATACGGCAACCGGATTTCCTACGGCTTCCATCACATACCTGTCAGTGTGGGAATCACCATAATACCATGCTTTGCGTGGATTGCTTCCGGTTTCCCGGCAGAATTCGAGCATCCTTACTTTTTTCTCTGGTCCGTATACCAGCTTGCCATTGGTGTGTCCTGTTAGTATCCCGTTTTTTACTTCAAGCCGGGTGCAGATCATCTCATCCAGGTTCATGTATCGGGTTACCGGCTGGCAGATGGGCGTGGTGGCAGAGGAAAGCAGGACCACAGAGCCATTTTTGGAGCGGTGTTCCCTTATGGTATCCAGGATTTCCGGCCTTATTGTCTCTTTAATAATCGAGCTGAATATCTCCTCGCTCAACTGATTAATGTCTGATTCCCTCAGCCCCTTCAGCCAGGAGAGCATCCGGTTAATCATTTTTGTGTGGTTCCCGATGTTGAGTTTATAGAGAATGGAGAGCCAGACTGCTTGTTGGTACTGCCTTTCACTCATCACTCCCCGTTTGCGGGATTCCATAACCAGATGGGTTGCACTGTTCCCATCCAGGATGGTGTGATCCAGGTCATAGAAGGCGGTATAAGAGTAACTACTCATTAAAAAAATGTTTCCCTTCAGGATTAAAAATGATATGGAGGGCCGAAGGCAGTAAACTTACTTTAAAGTGAGTATCAAAATAGAGTTCTCCATCCACATGAAAGGGTACTTTTTTCTCAAAATCGACGTTTATTTTTTCGGTCTGGTAATAATCCACCTTTTTGTCCCTTACATGGGTCCCTTTGGGTACCATGGATAGAATTTTAAAACGTTGTAAGAGGTTTAGTTTCCTGATCATGCATACGTCCAGGAGTCCGTCGTTGGCAATAGCTTCAGGTGTCAGGAAAAAACTGCCGGCGAAACGACGTCCAACGGAAATGGTATTGATAAAACAGTCGCTTTCCTGCTGTTTGTCACGAGAAGTGATGGTGACCTTACCTTCTTTGTAGAAGAGAAGGGTTTTGACTATGTGCCAGATATATTTTCCTTTGCCGCTGGCCTTTGCTACCTCACCAGGCTCCACATAGTTCTCTGCTGCTACCTGGGCATCAAAACCCAGTCCCATCCCATTGAGAAAGTGAAGTCCGTTTACCTGTCCCACATCCATATGGATACTACTTTGCCTGAAAAAGATATCCCAGTCAGTCTCGCTGAAACGATCCGGAAAGCCCAGGATCTGAATAAAATCATTTCCGGTACCAGCAGGAATCAGACCGGTGGTAAGCTGTTTCTGACCAATCAGGGGCCGGGCCACCTCATTCATGGTGCCATCTCCTCCTACTGCTATGATATGGGTACATCCATCTTCCAGGCAACGCTTTGAAAGCTCAATGGCATGATTGTGTCGTTCAGTAAGAAGGATGGTCGCATCCAGGGTCCTCTTGGCCAGTTGTTCTTCCAGCCGGGGAATTAGCTTTTTTCCTGATCCACCACCTGCAGTGGGATTTACGATAAAACACCATTTTTCTTTGTTTGCCATCTTCTTTCCTTCAAGGGGCGGATGAATGAAGACCTCAAGACGGGAACCAAAATGGATGCTGAACCTGTTTTTTGGTTTCAGTTTGTAAAACCCGTTCAGGGTCACAGGAAGAATATCATGCTCGGTGGCTCTGAGCAGGTGGATAAAGCCTCTATAGAAAGAGTTAAGCTTTCCATCAAGGGTACGGGTTCCTTCCGGAAAGATAGCCACAGTTCGATCTTTTGCCTTCTCTTCCAGATTATTAAGCATAATTCTGGTATTCCTTATATTGTTGATGTGCATTGGAATATAATCGGTTATTAAAAGCATCTGTTTAAATAATGGAATCCGTAACAGACGCTCATGACCAAACCAGCTTACATCGGGGTAGAAAGCCATGATTGCCATAATATCGAACATACTGGCATGATTAGCAAGTAGAATATACCGCTCCCCCTTTTTGATGTTTTCTTTTCCTTTAATATGTACTTTTTTTCCGATAAGCGGAAAGATGGACCTGGCCCAAAAGCCCGACAGGAGCCTGACACCTCTTCTGCAGTGCAGGTAGGCCATTATCAGGATCAACAATACCACCACGACTGTATATACGTAGAGCATCAGATATACAGGTGCAGAGAGGATGATATGTATCTTTCGATTGGGCATTGCCGAGTGTTCATTAAGGTACAATATTAATTCCAGTTGCCTGGTTCCATCTGCTGCTCCAGCCACTCAATGACATCCTGATCGGGGGCCTCATAAAAAAAATCATAGCCAGACAGCATTTCCAGGGAATCAACCGTAAGGGCAAAAAGGCTTAGTTCGGCTTTGGAACCGGCATTGGGTAGCACAAAGGCAATCATATCATGATCCGGTGGCGAGAGATCAACAAGCACCTTGAAGTATGAAGTTGGAACACCGACTCCGTTTAAGCCGATAAGGGAATCGCCCGGAGTAAAAAGTGGACCTGTGATTACAAAGAGACTGTCTTTTTCAATGGCCCAGTTTCTGATCCTGGTTTCCAGCCGACGCCATACTCCCCGGTTGAATGCTGGTAGCTGGGGACTCATATTGGACATAAAAAATGATTGGCTCATGGCCGTTTTACTCCAGGTCATATCTCCCGCCGGGGCCAGGTGCCCACGGTCAAATCCTGATGCACGGTAATCCGCCAGGGAAGCTGATCCGGTGATAATGGAGGGGTCGGGACGGAAATTATTTTTACGGGAGAAAGCACC
The DNA here is from genome assembly GCA_029931975.1 of Bacteroidales bacterium. Lineage (GTDB taxonomy): Bacteria > Bacteroidota > Bacteroidia > Bacteroidales. The sequence continues at coordinate 30,200 of JAOZQY010000013.1, forward strand.
CGATTCGGCCTCTTCCCTGGTGAGAACGTAGGCCACCCAGGCAGCCTGTTCAAATTTTTCGTTGTAGCCCAGGTCAAATCCCTCATAAGAAAGTATGGTATCGGTTGTTGGAGCCAGGGGGTAGCCTGAGGCCAAATTGTTCCATTGGATGCTAATCATTGCTGGTTTAGAAGATTTCTTCCATGGTTCCGTGGTCACCAGGTAGGCGGCGATGAGCATGATGAAGAAGAAGATAAGTCCGAATCGTTGGTTTTTGGTCATTGACATGAGGCAAAAATAGAATTTTTAGTACTTTAATTGCTTACTACCATGAAGAATTACTGGTTCATAGGAGATATTCACGGAGAGATTGGTCTGCTCGATAGCTTGCTTGATGCTATTTTAAAGTATAAGCCAGATCATATTACATTTTTGGGTGATTATATCGATCGGGGACCGCACTCCAGAAAGGTGGTGGACCGGATCATGGGAATGGAGGTCCCCGTGACCTGCCTGATGGGAAATCATGAACTCATGATGCTGAATGCCATGGAGGATTCGATTTATGGTAATAATCCCATGGAACTCTGGTACCGAAACGGTGGAGAAGCAACCCTCTTATCTTTTGGTTTTCCAGGTTTTTTTAGTTTCCTGTCGCAGATGGAGGAGGAGTACCTGGATTTTTTCCGGACCCTTCGTATGAGTCATATGTTGGAACCCTGGGGAGGCATGAAAATTCTGGCCACCCATGCAGGCGTATCACCTGCCATTCCGGTAACAGATCAACTATTACTGAAGGATTACCAGGATCTTCAACAATATATGCTGGATAAAGAGTTGGATCAGAGCGATTCGTTCCTCTGGGCCAGGGAAAATTTCTTCGATGCTTCACCGGACCTGTGGAAGGGTTATCTGGTGGTTCATGGGCATACCCCTGCCCTGAAGCTGAGAAGGTATATGCAACAGGACTTTCGTCCTGATTTTCAATTTGTGGATAATGATCTGGCTATCCGCAGGAATGGAGAATGGGGAGAGATTGTTTCGGTTTGTATAGATTCCGGATCTACCATCAGCGGCAGGTTATCGGGAATTGGAATCTTTGCTGACGGGAAAGACCCAAATACAGCCCCGGGGACTATGCGGAGCATCACAGTAGCACGAGAGGAAATCATTCCACGGGAGCTGGGACCCATCGGGCCATAATCATTACCTTTGGATTCAAATTTTCTGAATATCATGATAGAAGGGATAGAGGTGATTGGCTTTGATGCCGACGATACGCTCTGGGTCAATGAGCCCTATTACAGGGAGGCTGAGGCGGAGTTTATTCAGCTTGTGGCTTCTTATGGGGTCAATGGAAATATAGCAGGGGCACTTTTTGAAACAGAGATTTCCAATCTGCGTTTGTATGGATATGGTATCAAGGCCTTTATGCTTTCCCTGGTGGAACGTCCCATTGAGCTGCTTGGTGAAGTACAATCAGTATTAGAGAAACTGGCTCCCCATTACAGGCTGATCGTTGCCACCAAAGGGGACCTGCTGGATCAGGAAAGAAAGATGCGCCGGTCTGGCATTGCCGATTACTTTCATCATATAGAGGTGATGATTGGCAACTCACTGAAATCAGATATTGTGCCTCCGCTGGAACTCGGTGCCTGGGGAGTATATGTTCCTTATCACACAACCTGGGCCCACGAAGAGCTTGACAGGGAGCCGGAATCATCCCGCTATTTCAAATTGGAAAAACTCTGGCAGGTCCTGGATCTTTTACCTGTTTCATGATAGTGATTTCCACACTGCTAGCCGTTGAAATTTCTAACCCTTTCGATGCGCATGGCAAAAGGTACATCGTTGTGTGAGAACTCATACACAACGGCATGGCTTCCTTCTGACCGGCCGCTTAACTGTAGTTCAGCCTTTTCCAGAATGGCTTCCATTTTACCGCTGAACTGTTTTTCAATCACCATGCGGATGGTTCCGTAATAGAGTTCTGTGATCATATAGACCCGTCGGATACTGCCATCATATTCATTCCAGTGGGAGGCCTTCATCTGCTCCAGAAATTGATCAATCTTAATACGCACCAGGTCGTCCATCTCACGCATTTGCAGGTCCCCGAAGGTGAACTTGTTTATGTTCTCGGTTCTGAAATCGCCGGATATTTTCCCAATTGTAGGGTGTTCCAGTTCACTCACAAACTCCACATTCACATCCACGTTTCGGGTTGCAAAATGGGCGCTCACAAGGGGAGTATCCTGGCTTTCCTTCCGGAACTGTTCCCAATCTTTGTCATCGATCAGTGCGGCATCCAGGAAGGCAGTATAGATGGTATTGGGCATTCCCTTTCTGGAGAAATCCGGTGGGCCCAGAATGGGATCCCATACCAGGTCGCCCAGAAAGATACCTTCGTGCGAAGCCGGAATCAGTTCCAGCTTGTACTCCGATCTAAATTTTCTGATCTCCATGGCTGATTTTTTTAGAAGGTTATGATGACCTTAATATCTAAATATCAGCTTTTTTTTGATCCAAGGCAAGCAAAAACATTATCAAATCTCCAAAGAATTCCGTTAATTTGTGCCGTTTAAGAATCCTGCATGAATATCCTTGATATTATTTTCCTTGTTCCCCTGCTCCTTGCCCTTTACAGAGGCTTTAAGAAGGGCATCATCCATATGGTGGCATCATTGGTGGCGTTAATACTTGGAATCCTGGGGGCCATGAAGCTGAGACCGCTTTATGCCTCTCTTCTGGATTCTATTTTTGATATTTCGCCCGATTACATGAATGTGATCGCTTTTTCGGTGGCTTTTGTCTCCATTGTGATGGTGGTACATTTGGTGGCATTTCTTGTGGAAAAAGTAATAAAGGCTGTGGCACTCAGTTTTGTGAACCGCCTGCTGGGGATGGGATTTGGATTGCTGGTGACCGCCTTTGTAATAAGTATAATTCTCTGGCCGGTGAACCAGGTGAATGCAGAGAGGCAGATTATTAAGTCTGAGCGTATTGAAGGCTCCTTTTTATACAAGCCCTTGTCGGCTTTCGCCCCTGCAGTTTTCCCCTATCTGAAAAAGCAGGATTGGAAAGAGTTTATTCCAGAGAAGAAGGAGAATGTTGAAAAAGCGCAGGAGGTAGCAATATAATGAAGGTTAATCGGTTAGTAAGTTAATTAGTTAGTAAATGGTGGCAAATAATATGGAGAAACATTTGGTTGAGGATTTGAAGTGGAGAGGAATGATCCACGATATTATGCCAGGTACAGAAGAACTTCTGGCCAAAGAACAAGTAACAGCCTATGTGGGGATCGATCCCACAGCCGATTCGCTTCATATCGGGCACCTGGTGGGTGTGATAATGCTGAAGCGTCTACAGCTTGCTGGGCACAGGCCCATTGCACTGGTGGGAGGCGCCACAGGAATGATTGGTGATCCCAGTGGGAAGTCCCAGGAGCGCAATCTGCTGGATGAGTCTACCCTTAGACAAAACCAGGATGCTTTAAAGAAGCAGATCTCCAGGTTTCTTGATTTTGAAACAGAAGGCTCCAACAAGGCTCTGATGGTGAACAATTATGACTGGATGAAAGAGTTCTCCTTTCTCGACTTCATCAGGGATATTGGCAAGCATATTACCGTCAACTATATGATGTCCAAGGATTCAGTAAAGAAGAGGCTCGGATCAGACAGTAACTCGGGCATGTCCTTTACGGAATTCACTTACCAGCTTGTACAGGGTTATGATTTCCAGGTTCTCTACCGCGATTTCCAGTGCAAGCTGCAGATGGGGGGGTCCGATCAGTGGGGAAATATTGTAACCGGCACAGAGCTGATCAGACGCATTGAGCGGGGAGAGGCATTTGCTCTGACCTGGCCCCTGATCACCAAGTCGGATGGCGGAAAATTCGGGAAAACTGAGGAAGGCAATGTTTGGCTCGATCCGGCAAGGACGACCCCCTATAAGTTTTACCAGTTCTGGCTCAATGTATCGGACGAGGATGCTGAAAGATATCTGAAGATATTTACCATGCTTGAGAGGGAGGAGATTGAGGTCCTCGTTGCCGAACATGGAGAGGCGCCACATATCCGCGCGATGCAGAAAAAACTGGCCGAAGAATTAACGGTGATGGTTCATTCCCGTGAGGAGTATGACATGGCAGTGGAAGCCTCCGGCATTCTATTTGGAAAAGGTAGCACTGAAACCCTGAGAAGTATTCGTGAAGATGTTTTTCTTTCCGTTTTTGATGGAGTGCCCCAGTTCGAGATTTCCTCAGCGGAGATGGACCTGGACGTGCTGGAGCTGCTGGCTGTTAACACTGGTGTTTTCAGCTCCAAGGGTGAAGCCAGGCGCATGGTAAGCGGAGGTGGGGTCAGCATCAATAAGCAGAAGCTAAGTGGACCGGAACAGCGGATTACAGCAGAAGATTTTATTAATAATAAGTATTTGCTGGTTCAGAAAGGAAAAAAAAATTACTACCTGATCAGGGTAAAAGAATACTAAGGGTTATTATTATGGAAAACACAAAACAGTCAGCTTACAATTTCAATTCAGTCGATCTTCTGATCTATATATGGAAGAAAAAGTTTGTATTGATAGGAGTCGGATTGATAGCGGGGATCGCTTCAATTATCATCTCATTTATGATCACCCCCATGTTTCAATCCTCAGTGATTATGTTTCCGACCACCAATGCATCGATCTCCAAGGACCTGCTTTCCAGGACCTATTCGGGCCGACAGAATGTGCATGGTTTTGGGGAAGAGGAGCAAGCCGAACAGCTGCTGCAGATACTCAATTCAGAACCCATCCGCGGACGAATCATCCAGAAGTACAATCTGATGGAGCATTATGAAATCGAAGCCAGTGATAAATATCCTTTGACCCATCTGTACGAGCAATACCAGTCCAATATTAATTTCCGGCTTACAGAATTTATGTCAGTGGAGATCTCCGTAATGGATAGAGATCCGGAGTATGCTGCCAATATTGCCAATGATATTTCCGCCCTGGTCGATACTGTATTCAATAGTATGAAGAAAGAGCGGGCCCGGGAGGCTTTTCGCCTGGTGGAAAGGGAGTATCTGGAGTCTGCCGCACACCTGGCTTCATTAAGGGATTCAATGAACATGCTTAGTAAACAGGTTTCGAAGAACCTGAAGACCAGCGGAGATCCCACGAATAATATGATCAAGGCCATATCAGAAAACGGGGCTCTCTATATAACAATGATGAATCTTGTCCGGTATGAAACAGCTCTGGTTTCAGACCTGAGTCTTAAGTACAAAGAGGCCAGGCTTGAAGTCGAACAGAATTTGCCTCATAAGTTTGTGGTTGAACAAGCCTATCCTTCAGAGAAAAAGGCTTATCCGAAGAAATCGTTGATTGTAATTGTATCCACATTTGCTTCGCTTCTTTTCGCATTGATAGTGCTGATTGTTATTGATAACGTGAGGACTCGCGTGGCCATTCAGGAAGAGAAATGATAAACGGAATCCAGGAGAGGTATCCGAAGGGTCTTTTGTGGGGGGTCCTGATTTCCTTCGTGGTATTGAACAGCATCATGCTAGCGTTGGAAATATTCTATTTACCCCTGGTTCCAGCAGTACTATTGTTCCTGGCCCTGGCTCTGGTATCTGTTGATAAGTACTTGCTGGTAATCGTCTTCTTCGTTCCCCTCTCCGTTCCCTTGAGCAGATTGATGGAGGGTCTCTCCATTGATATGTACCTTCCTACAGAACCATTGCTTGCCGGCTTGCTGCTTCTCTACATGTTGAAGTATCTCCTGGGCGACAGGATCGATTTGAAAGTGCTCCGGCACCCTGTAACACTGGCCATATATTTTCACCTGGCTTGGTTGTTTATCACCAGCCTGACAAGTACCGATATGCTGGTTTCCTTCAAAATGCTCGCTTCTCGACTCTGGTTTATTGTGGGTTTCTACCTGCTGGCCACACAATTGTTCAGAGAGGAGAGGCGCATGCACAGCTATGTATGGCTTTTTGCAATTGCATTTACGGGGGTGATTATCTACACAATCATAAACCACATTCCTTACGGCCTGGATAACCAGGTGATGGCACACCGGGTGGCAGCTCCTTTTTATAAGGACCACACCTCATATGGTGCTACGCTGGGCTTTATATTACCCGTTTTGGTGGCCTTTTTCCTGTTTATAAAAAGAGGGGATATCAATACCAGGTTCCTGATGGCGCTGTTAATCCTGCTCTATATTTTTGCCACCGTGGTTTCCTATACCCGGGCTACCTGGCTAAGCATCCTGGCTTCCATAGTATTCTGGGCCATCCTTAAATTAAAGGTCCGTTTTGAAATTGTACTGACGGGCTTTGCTATCCTGCTCATCTTATTCTTTTCTGTCCGGACCGATATGATGGTAAAGCTGGAACAGAACCGGGTTGAGTCATCTGGCGAATTTTCAGAGCACGTGCAATCCATGTCAAATATATCCACCGACCAGTCGAATCTTGAAAGAATCAACAGGTGGAGTTGTGCCCTGAGGATGTGGCAGGACAAGCCCTTCTTCGGATTTGGTCCAGGAACCTACCAGTTTGAATATGGGCGCTATCAGCGTTCCTATGAAAAGACCAGGATCAGCACCGACTTTGGTACCAGTGGAAATGCGCATAGTGAGTACTTTGGACCTATGGCAGAAGCAGGAGTATTTGGATTGTTGAGTATTTTGCTGGTGATTGGAACCACAATCTATACAGGTGTCCGGGTCTATCTAAGTTCGAAGAAGAACTCCATCAGGATTTTTTCTCTGGCTGTACTTGTAGGATTGGTATCCTATTATCTGCATGGATTGCTGAATAATTTTCTTGATACGGATAAAATTTCGGTTCTCTTCTGGGGATATACGGCTATGCTTGTGGCTATGGATGTCTACCACCGGGATAAACCGGAGGAGAGTGTGGAGAATGAAGGAGAAATCCTGCCTAGCTGAAAACGTCTTTCCCTGGAAATTGTGCTCCGATGATGGAGATATCATCAAAAATGGAAGCTGACCCTTCAAGGATCTTCTGGTTTTTAATTATGGTCTGGATATTTTCTTCCAGGGGCAGCGCATTGCTTAGCTCCCTTTCCAGGTTCTCCGTTCCAAATTCAACTCCCGAATCCTGGATGACCTCAACCAGTCCGTCCGTATAACAAAATAACTTTGCAGGTTCATCCATTGTGAGCACAGCTTCATTCACAAAGGGAAGTTCGTCCAGCATACCCATCCCCACGCAACCACTTGCCAGAGGGGTCATTTTTTTCGTCCCGGGTTCGTAGAGCAGTGGTGGATTATGACCTGCATTGATGTATAATAACTTCCTGGTCTTGAAGTTATAACGGGCTATGAAAAGTGTAATGAATTTCTCCCCTTTGGCACTGTTCATCACAGTTGTATTCAGACGGTGCAGGGTATTGGTAAGTCCATGTTGAGCTGTAAAGAGGGCCCGCAAATTGGCCTGGAAGTTTGACATCAGAATGGCTGCAGAAATTCCTTTTCCGCTAACATCTGCAATGCAGAATCCCACTTCGTCCCTACTGAGCTGGATTACATCGTAATAGTCACCCCCCACCTCGAAATGAGGATGGTAAAAAGCCTTAATACGAATGTATTTATTTGAGGGAAGTTTCTCATCTTCGGGGATCAGCATGCTCTGCATCTTACTGGCCAGTTCCATCTCCCGCTTTATGGCTTCCTGTCGCAGTGTTTCCTGGAACAACCTCTTGTTCTCAATGGCAACAACGATAATATTGGAAAGGGTTTGAATGAATCGAAGGTGTTTTATGATGGGACTGACCCCTTCTCCTTCCTCCTCAATATCTCCTATCAGCACAAAGGCTACGGCTTCATCCTTATGAGATACCGGAATGACAATATCCACGAGTTCAGGAAAATGCTGGGGTTCAGATGTAATAAACGAAATCTCTTCAAAGGGAAGGAGATCCCGCTTCATATCTATCTTATCGAAAAAACTATGCCCGAATCCCGAGTTAAGCAGGCACTCCCATTTGTCAGAGAATTTAAGGACAATGACCTTCCCGATATCCAGGTCATCGGTAAGCATTTTTTCATAACGTCGGATTAGCTCACTGGTCGATACATTGTCGTTGATAGCAAGTGTAATATCAAGCAGAGCGTTTAACTTGAACGTGGAAAGCTTGAGCCGGTTATCAGAAATTTTGCCCATACTGTTGGTGCGATCTTATTTTTTTACTCTTTCGGAATAGGAGCGGTCCCGTGTGTCGACCTTGATGATCTCGTCGGTATTGATAAAAAGTGGTACCATGATCTTGGCTCCGGTCTCAAGCTCTGCAGGCTTCAGGGCTGAGGTGGAGGCTGTGTTCCCCTTTTCACCGGGTTCGGTATAAGTTACCTGAAGTTCTACAAAGGGAGGGAGATCTACTGTAAGAGGTGTTTCAGTGTCTGCGTGAACCACGATTTCAACCGATTGGCCTTCTTTCATCAGGTCGGCATTTTCGATCATTTCGATCTGAATGGATATCTGTTCGAAAGTCTCCAGGTGCATAAAGTTTAATCCCAGGTCGTCAGTGTAGAGGTACTGGTAGGGTCTTCTCTCTACCCGTGCAGTGTTCACCTTCACACCTGCGGAAAAAGTATTTTCAATGACTTTGCCGGTGGTCAGGCTCTTCATCTTTGTTCTGACAAATGCAGGCCCCTTTCCGGGTTTAACATGTTGAAACTGAACAATGGTATAGAGGTCGTTATTAAATTCGAGGCATAATCCGTTTCTGAAATCTGATGTTGAAGCCATATGGTTGGTTTAGAATGTAAATATATCATTATATTATTTGATTGTTAGTCAGCCTATAGTACCTTTTTCCTGGGAATGGTAGCTACAAAGTCTTTCAGGTAGAAGGGTTCGAAATAAGCCACATCTTCAAACTGTTTCAGACGATACCTATCCAGTACAGGAACAATCATGGAAGCTGCTGAGGGATTTATGCCCTCAATAAAGTGGGCATTTGGATGTTCCAGGATCGCTTTACACTTCTGAGCGCCATTACCAAAGAAACAGACAGGATGCGATTTCAGGATCTCCCGGTAGCTCTGTTCATCGATGATATCGGCTCTCACCTGTCTGCTTACCTGGTTTGTAAAGGTGTAAAATCCGGCGTATACTTCCATTCTTCTGGCGTCCAGCATGGGACAGAGCAATACCTTCTCCCCATAAGAGGCTTCCAGTTTTTTTATAGCTTCGTTTGAATGAGCACCGATGGCCATATTCTCGAGTGTACCTGATGCCAGCAAAGGTATTTCAAGGGCATAGGCGAGACCTTTGGCCGTGGAGACACCAATTCTTAAACCGGTATAAGATCCCGGGCCCTTGCTAACGGCTATGCCATTCAGTTCCTTCAAATCCTTGCCCGCTTCGGCCACGGCCTGCCGGATGAAAGTGTTTAGCAGGGTTGCATGTGAGCGTTCCTGGCCGCTTTCAATAAGCGAAAGTTGACGCTTCCCCTGCGATAGCGCGACAGAACATATATCGGTGGCTGTTTCAATATGTAGAATCAGGGGACCGGTCATCCTTAGTCTTTCTTCTTCTTTTTATCTCCCGCGAAAAGCTCTTCCTCGCTAACAACCTCCACATTCAAATCATTTTTCAGCTGTCTGGAGATGGCCGAATAGGGAGCCACAATGATTTCAGCATCAGTATCCAGGCCCTCTGTTATTTCAATATAGTTGTTGTCCTGGATCCCGGTCTTCACCGGTTTCATCCAGGCTTTACCTTCCGATACGATAAATACCACTACCATCGGTTCATCGCTGCTTGCTTTCTCTTTAGGGGGAAGAGAGGCATTACTGACTGATCCGTCGGAACTTACAGAGCCTATCTGCTGATCTGCCTTAATATCAGCACTACCCGTGGTATCCATTCTGGTGGTAACAGCCTGTATGGGAATCGAGTATATGCCAGTTCTGCGATCTGTTTGTATTTCAGCTGTGGCTGACATCCCCGGACGTAAGGGGTAGGGATTACTTTCGGAGATTTTATCTTCGTAGGATTCTGTCAGGAGCAGGATCTTTACCATGAAATTAGTAACCTGGTCGGTGGTGACTCCAATGGTATTGGCGGAGACCGGTATTTCTGACACCACTCCCTTGAACCTGGTGTCGGGATATGCATCTACCTCAATATAGGCAGTATCCCAGCCGGAGACCCGTACAATATCGTTCTCGTTTACCTCTACTTCGACTTCCATCCGGTGCAGATTAGCAATGCGGAGCATTTCAGTTCCTGACATCATGGATGTTCCAACCACACGTTCTCCAAGTTCAACAGAAAGGCTCGAAATTGTGCCGGACATGGGAGCATAAATGGAGGTCTTGGTTAGACTTTCATCGGCTTCATCCAGGGAGGCCTGGGCACTCATAACCATGAATTCAGAAGCTTCTTTTTCTGCAAGGGAAGTATTGTAGGCCGTAAGGGATTGTTCAAACTCTGCTTGTGAAATAGCATCGTCTTCGAAAAGCTGCTTATTTCTGTTATAGTCCAGTTTGGCCATTTCCAGTTGTGCCTCCGCCTGCTTTTGCCTGGCCCTTGAATTATTCAATGAGGCTTCGGCTCGGTTTCGTGCCATCTGGTAAGCCTCCGGTTTGATTTTAAGCAGGTATTGACCTTTCTTCACCTCTTCCCCTTCTTTGACCACAAGATCTACGATTTCGCCCGATACATCGGGGGATATGGCCACTTCAGTTTCAGGCTGGATTTTCCCGTTTGCGGTAATGACCTCCACAATCTCTCTTTCAATACCAGTTTCAACAGCTACTTTCAGGTATCCTTCATTGCCGAACCAACCCTGCTTTTTTCCCACAGCCAATACGGCCAGGAGTACTACAGCTGATATGCTTATGATGATGATTAATCTTTTTGATTTCATTGATTTGGAATGTTAAAGTGTTAAGGGTTCTCCCTGATAGAAATTGAGAATTTTTGTTCTGAAAATAAAATCATATTTGGCCTGGAGCAGGTCAGATTGAGTAGAAATAAGCTGGTTCTTTGACATGTTATAGTCCACAGTGTTAACCAGTCCTACTTCAAATTTTTTTTCGGTGTATTTAAAAGACTCCTCCATGGAGGTCAGCGCCTGCTGTGTGGCGTTAAACTTTTTCAGGGCAGCCAGCGCATCGGCATAGGCCTGTTGAATACTTGCATAGAGAGTAAGTTTCCTGCTTTGCAGATCAAGTTCTGCATTTTTATGCATGATCCTGGCATTGGCAATGCTTGTATTCACCTGCCAACCATTGAATATGGGAATGGAAAGCCCCATTCCAATCCCGGTGGATGTATTGTCGCGCAGCTGCTCAAAGAAAGGATAAGCACCATACTCAGGAATCCCCTGGGGGTTGGTGGTAAAAACGGTTTCCCCACCGGCGGTAACCCCAATGGGAATCTGTACCGGATCACTCACGTTTACCACCTGCTCGCGAATATCGGAGTATCCGGTGTTGATGTTGGCCGACAGGTAAAGCTGGGGAGATCTTCTGCCTTTGGCTATGGCCAGTCCTTTTTCGGCACTCTCCAGGCCCAGCATGGCACTTTTGATTTCGGGCATCTCCTGTTCAGCCGTTCGGTAAACGTCCAGGGCATTGACCACCAGGGGATCTTCATCCGGGTCGGCCAGTTCGGGAATGACCACATCAAAGGCCGTATCGATGGGAAGATCCAGTGTCTGCTGCAGGTTCAGCAGGGAGATGGCCAGCTGGTTTTCAGCATTAACAATATTGAGTTCTTCAGAGGCAAATTGTGCCTGCAGTTCCAGGAAGTTTCCCCTGGCAAGTTTTCCTGCATCCACCATCTTTTTGGTACGTTCCACCTGTTGCCCGGTAATCTCCAACTGGCTGCGTGTAACGGCCAGGAGCTCTTTGTTGAACATAATGGTCAGGTAAGCAGCGGCTATGTTAAGTGAGATGTCGTTTCTTACTTTCTGAACATCCTCATAACTGGCTAACAGATTCAGTCTGTTCTGCTGGATGGTATTTCGTACCTGCAGTCCGTTAAAAAGATTTGTATAGGAGCTGAGTCCCATGCCGACAGAGCTAATTTGCTGATTGTCTGTATACTGATAGGTAGTCTGGTCCAGGGCACGTCCCCAGGAGTAAGTGTAGTTTGCGCTTCCACTCAAATTGGGGATCTGTCCCAGCTTTGACTGCTTCAGCAGGTTTTCATTATATTCGGTGTTCAAAACCGATTGTTTGATCTGAATGTTGTTTTCCATGGCATACTGAATGCAGTCTTCCAGCGACCAGGCCTGCTGGGCGGAGAGGGAAAACCCCAAACCAAACAGTAAAAAGGAGAAGATGATTGAATTACGAATCATTATATGGGTTTTTTAAAAGTCATTAAAGTTAGAGTAAAGAGTTTAATCTGAATGCAAAAATCGCAAAATATATTGTATTACAAAGGGATAGGCGATGTGAATTTTGTACGGAGTTCCCGCGCAAGGAACCTTTCTATCCGAATTAATCAACAGGGAGAGGTAAGAGTTACCAGGCCACCTCACGTGAGCCAGAAGCGGGCAGAGCTGTTTTTTCTTTCAAAACGGGAGTGGATAAGTAAAAAATTAGGCGAGACAGGCAGGGTTGAATGCAGTGAGAATCTGCCGGCTATAGGGGAATTTATTCAGATCAGGGACAGAAAGATTCAGGTGCGCTTGTTGAAGAGTGATGAAAATGCAGAGACTGCTATCTGGCGGGTTTTGAAAGAAGAGGCAATTCTGTATTTACCAGGCAGAGTGTCGGAACTTTCTGAAAAACATGGATTTAGCATAAGCGGACTTAAGATTAGAAAGATGAAGACGCGGTGGGGGAGCTGCACCGCAAAAAAAAGTATCAACCTGAATAGCTGGCTTGTCATGCTTCCACAGCATCTATCCGACTATGTAATTTTGCACGAACTGGCACATACCAGGTTTCCCGACCATAGCAGAAAATTCTGGAATGAGCTTGATGGTGTATGTGGAGGGGAATCTCTTAAGTACAGGAAAGAGTTACGGAACTATCGGATCATGTGTTTTCCAGGGGAACCTCCAGGTCAATAAACCCCGAAAATTAATTCGGCAGTAAGCGTAATGGAATTGTAAGCTCTGTCGGCTCTCAGATCTATATTATACGAAGGGACAATATTCAGAAACATGTGCTTGTCCAATTGTCGCTGGTAGCCTATACCGATCCCCAGGTTGGTTTTAGTCCGGGTATGGAAATCTGAGGCTTTGAGAACAATTTCACCGTACTCCTCCGAACTCTCTTTCACATTGATTGCCATCATGGCTTCAAGGGTACCTGTAATAAGTATAGTATTGGCATCCCATTCATAGGGTCGGAAATATATGGTTAAGGGAATTCCTATGGCCTGTTCCCTGAATGTGATATTGATTTTATCATCTGGATTTTCCGGTATAACACCATAGTCTTCCGCGTAATCCAGGATGGTGGAAGTTTTATTGGTATAGTCAATGCCGGCTTTAATGAACCAGTATTCATATTCCCAGTAAACGAAACTGAATCCTGCACCAAATCCGGGTTCCATGGTTTGTTCATCTCCCCTGATCCAGGAGTAGTTACCCTGAAGATTTCCTCCCATGTACACATTGATCTGTGCCTGCAAAGGCACAGATATAAGAAAAAGAACAGCCAGGTAAACAGCCTTTTTAAACATAATCATCAAGGTATTTACACAAAACTAACACAATATTTGTTTGAATGAACTGGAACTTATCAAATGAATATTAAGACAAAGGTCTGAATACCGGACTATTGCTTATCAAAGACAAATGTCTCCTCTATTTCGCCCATGTCTGAAGTAGCTTCTGATTCCACGATGAGATTTCCTTCCTTCATGGAGTATACCTGGGTGAGCGTATAGCTCATGCCCTGAACAGTACCCTCGGTGACGATTTTAATGGTTTTTGCCTTTTTGTCAAAGACAGCTGTCGACTTTGTAACAGAATCTTCAAAACCGGGATTTTCACATACTTCTCCGTTCAGGGTAAAGTGTAGTTTGCTCTCAATCTCCTGTCCATCCCATTCGCTTACATTGATCTGGTCAAAGGTCTTCCGGGTATGTTCCAGGGTCATTGTTCCAGGAGCAAGACTGAATTCATAGCCCAGTTCACTTTTGTCCTCATTGAGTTTCCATTCTCCAGAAAAGTTCACTTTCTGAGCAATAAGAGTGGAGGATAGCAGCACAAGAGCAAGTCCTAAAATGATGTTTTTCATATTTACAAATGGTTCTTTGGTGTTTGATACAAGATATAAAAAAAAGCCCTGTCTCATTACGAGACAGGGCTTTTTTCTTCTGTTGACCCGCCAGGGCTCGAACCTGGACTCTTCTGAACCAAAATCAGATGTGTTGCCAATTACACCACGGGTCAGGGGTGGTTACGAAAACCGGGTGCAAATATACGTAATATTAAAATTAATTTGCAATTTTTTCCAGGCCTTCCTCGGTCATAAGCCAGGATTTTCCAGCCATATTCCAATCTGAAAGGCGATTCACATTGCGAACACCCTCCAGAATGTCCCTGGTTTCACGATCGAGCACAACCACTTTTCCTTCCGGAACCCGTACAATGGTTTCTACCCTGGGGAACCTCCACTTGTGATCAAGATCCACTGAGAAGTAGGGGTCCAGCACCAGTGTATTTCCTTTTGTACGAAAGTGATAGTCTATATTGGCAGCATTTTCACCAGCATACTCCCAGGTTCTTCCCTTGGACTCCTTTTCTATTTCGAGCAGGAAGTTGTCCCCCTCGGTTTTTTCAATATCAAGGCTTATTCGCCCGTAAAAAGCCTCGGCATCTTCCAGGAGGACCCACTTGTCGTCCAGGTCGAAAATGGATTCATCATCCAGATATTCATCCTGAGTTTCGTTGATGCTGATATAGAGTGTGTCGGAGTCCGGGAGCAGTTCCTGCGAAAAGCTATCGCGTCCAAAGTCCGAAAAGTTATTGCTTTCAAAGGCAGCAATGCCGATAATGCAGAGCAGGCTTACTATCCAGAGCGTCAGGGCCCCGAAGGCCAGTCCCTTGTTCTGTGTTTTCAGGTTGAAGATCAGCTTAACCAGTCCGTAAAGCATGGCTGCAACAGGAATCAGAATTAGCAGGGTGGTTGAAATCACCAGGAGGGTAACAGAAACAGGATCGGTAAATGGAATCAAAATATCACCCAGGGAAAAATTATACGATTCGAACGGAAATACATGTAGTCCAACAAATGGAAGGGCGATTAATCCGATTAGAAGCCCAATGCCTGCAATGACCAGGCTGGTTCCGATGATAATTAAGATGACCTTAACAAACACCAGAAGTATTTTTCCCAAAACTTCAAAAAAATCCGAGGTGGCCCTTTCCGTTTTTCTGTAAGTTTCAGAACTTTTGGCCTTTGAGTACCCATCCTTCACGTTATCTTTTACACTTTCGTACTCTTCACGAATTTTTTTTTCGATGTTGGAGACATTCACTTTCTCCCCACGCATTTCAAGTTTTTGAGCGGCAGTTTCTGCTTTGGGGAGAACGATCCATAGAATAGCATAGACCAGGATGGAAGCACCTCCGGCAAAGAAGAAGATTACAAACAGCAGGCGAAAGATGACCGGATCCACACCAAAATATGCAGAAAGGCCCCCACAGACCCCCCCGATTACCGAATTCTCAGGATCCCGGTAAAGCCTGCGGCTTCGGCTGTATGATTCATGGAAGGTTCGGTGCCCTTCAGCTTCCTCGCCAGAATCAGCAATATCTTCCGGATTGCCCATGATATCAATGACTTCATTTACAATCAATAGTGAAATTACCTGGTTCTCTTCAGTAATTCTCTCCTGGAACAGCTCGGCAATTCTCGTCTCAATATCATCAATAATCTCCTTGCTTTCCTGTTTGTTGGAGAAGTGCCTGGAGATGGTGTCCAGGTATGTTTTTAGCTTTTCATAAGCATCATCATCGATATGGAAGATGAGTCCGCTTAAATTGATTTTGATCGCTTTCTTCATAATATATGGCTTTATTTGTAGTTCTTGATTGACTTTACAGAATTGATCAGGGAGTCCCAAGAATCATCCATTTCTTTTAAATAGCTGCGTCCGATCTCAGTCAGACTGTAATATTTCCGAGGCGGACCCTGCGTACTTTCCTCCCATCTGTAGTTAAGTAGTCCGGCGTTTTTTTGCCGGGTTAGCAGCGGATAGAGTGTGCCTTCAACCACAATCAGGTCGTTTTCTTTCAGGGCACGGATGATATCTGAGGTATAAAAATCCTTTTTAGCCAGGATGGATAAGATGCAATACTCCAGAACCCCTTTCCGCATCTGAGCTTTTGCGTTATCTATATTCATAGGTCTTTATTTTAATGCGGTGATGTAAATTAATATTCTAAATGGACTGATACTTCTGTTAACCAGGGAGCTTTTCGTTTTTATTTTTTTGCGATCAGCGTCCTCCTTATTGCGAAATATGGAATCGAAGGAAGGACCAATCTGGCGAAGCTTCTTTTTCCCGGATTTATCTTTTAGTTTTTGCTCCTTTTTTGGAGCCGACTGGATGCATATAGTGTCGTAATTTGAGGGGTGTACGGAAAAACCAGTATCGATAATGGCCTCCGGATGCCTGTACTGCTGGTGGGATGTGATCAGGTCGATGGCAGGCTTCTGTGCGGCCAGCGTTGAGACCCAGGTCAGAAACCCGATCGCCATTATTATTTTATATACTACTATGTTTCTCATGCTATATGCCTATACAAGCAATATTTCTATACAAAGATATGTAAAAAAAGCAATACCATGCAATACATAGTAGTAAAAATATCAAAAAAAGTTCAAATTTCCTTATCTTCGAAAACATGGAATACATTGGAAACATCCGGAAAATGGAGGGCTCACGAAGGGGTGGCCCGTGATATGGATTATGCAGAAAAGCATTGCCTGAGTGAGCAGCCGGTGAAGCTGGAATATCCGGTGCTTCAATACCCGGAAAAAATCAAGAGTCTGAATTTTGATAAGGATCCTAAGGTCATAGGAACCTTAACCGGCATCAAGGGACAATATCTGATGTTGGACCAGAACAGGGCGCTTATTAAGCCTCGAGGGATGCAATTTCTCTGCGCAGGTTCTCCCAGTTGGCTTCATCCATCTTGGCTCCTATCAGTTCAATGACTCTGCCAGCAAGGACGGCTCCCATCTTGCCGCAGATTTCTGCCGGCAGGCCCTTCATGAGCCCGTAAATGAAGCCAGCTGAATAGAGATCTCCAGCCCCGGTTGTATCCAGGGCCTTTGCAGGCCTGACGCCAATTCGGACCATGCCATCATCACAAACACAGAATGAACCTTCGGCCCCCAGCTTGATGGCCACGATATCGCATAGCTCCTTAATTTCATTCGCTCCTTCTTCGGGCAACTTGTTGGTTAAGGCCCGGATCTCTTCTTCATTGGCAAAAAGGATATTCACATATTTAGCGATTATGGACTTAAAGAACTCCATGTTTTCGGCAACAATGTTGTAGCTGGACAGATCGAGACAGATTTTTAAGCCAGCCGTGGCAGCAAGTCGAAGTGCTTTTTCGAACATCTTCTGGTCCTGCACCAGGTAGCCTTCTATATAGAAATAATCATATCCTTTAAATATACCGTGAGTAATATCCTCGGACGAGAGATCAACTGCTGCACCCAGATAAGTGGCAAAGGTTCGTTCAGAGTCTTTGGAAATCAGGGCCATGGCTCTACCGGTTTCGGTCATGGAGCGAAAGAGAATGGGATTGATCTTATTAACCATCATATCTTTCTTAAAGAAGGTTCCCATATCATCGTTTCCCACTTTCCCCACAAAGCCGGTATCAATGCCCAGGTGGGCCAGCCCATGAATGGTATTGGCTGCAGATCCGCCAGAAGCTTTGGATTTGGTCATGCCAGCTGTTTCGGCATGAATAAAATTAGAAGTATCCAGGTCCACAAGGGTCATGCTTCCCCTGGGTAAGCCAAAACTCTCCAGAATTTTATCGTTTTCAATCTGCGTGATAATATCCACCAGCGCATTTCCCATTCCAAGTACTCTAGCCATTTTTCAAAATTTTGGTACAAATATATAGTTATTCAAATTCTATAAGCCTTACTCAACTTGCTTTATCAAGGTTTTTTGTGAAATGTATTGTTTTATTGATGAAAAGCAACTATTTTTGCGCTGCTTATTTAAGCATAGTTTATAAGACTGTAAAATTCCTCAGTAGCTCAGTTGGTTAGAGCGGCGGACTGTTAATCCGTAGGTCGTAGGTTCAAGTCCTACCTGAGGAGCTTTTAGGCCCGGAATTCCCGGGCCTTTTTTAATAGCTTAACATTTTCAACACGCCTCTCACATAGCCCACCGATTCGGCAAGTCCGTCCAGGGGATCCTTCCCGTCTTTTTCGTATTCAAAACTGACTACTTTGCTGTAATTCTCTTCAAGCAGCATACGCAGGAAGCCCGGTATGTCAATGACTCCATGACCTATTTCACAGGTAGAGCCTGAGGCTTCGGCTTTGTCTTCGTCCTTGAGGTGGATATCATGAACGCGCTCCATATATTTCCTGGTATTTTCGATGGGATCCACTCCGGATCGAACTGTATGGCCAATATCCACACATAGCCCCATGCCCGGATCCATATCTTTAATCAGGCTGAAGGCGCTTTCAGGGGTGGGGTAACGTTTGTCGCCCGGACCATGGTTGTGGATGGCCAGGTTGATACCGGTCTCCTTTACTTTCTTATTACAAAGTTCAAGCAGTTCATGTTCCGGTACTCCCACAATGACTTTCATTCCTGCATTCAGGGCATAGGCAAAGGCATTTTCCACCTCTTCTACGTTTTTCATATAGATTACACCCCCTCCATAGAGATTGATACCGGCTTTTTGCACTTTACCGGCCATTATTTTGATCTCTTCAGGACTTGCATCCAGGGGCATATGCATGCTTTTCAGACAAAGGTTTTTAATGTCAAGCCGGGTTGTCATGTCAATGGTTTCCTCCAGGGTGAACTCCCTGAAAGTGTATGATGCGATTCCCAGCTGAAAAGGAACACCCCTTCCTTCCTCAGGGAATGCTTGTTTTGCCATCAGTATTGAAGGAGCCTGGGAGGCCATCAGGCCGGTACCGGAGAGTCTCAGAAAATTGCGTCGGGAAAAATGCATGGTCAGTCGTTTTTTTAACTATTGTGGTTTTAAACGAACTTAAATTATAAAAAAACTGTTTAAGGGCAGAATATAAGATATATTTTTCTCCTTAACTTCATTCTGCCAAAAAATGGCAAGCAGAACATGTTTTTAATTAACGATGTGATATGAAAAAATTTAAATTGTTGTTGTCGGTTATATTACTGACAGTTGTTTATGTTACTTCTTTGGCGCAGGTCGACCCGATGTCGCCCATGCCTAATGATGAGAGTGTACGCCAGGGTGTACTGGAAAACGGGATGACCTATTACATTAAGGCCAATCAGGAACCCAAAGAGCGGGCCTCTTTTTACATTATTCAGAATGTAGGGGCATTGCTTGAAGAGGATCACCAGAATGGATTGGCCCATTTCCTGGAGCATATGGCCTTTAACGGAACCGAGCATTTTCCGGAGAAAGGGATTATTGATTTCCTGGAGAGGCATGGAGTGGCTTTCGGGGAGAACATCAATGCCTATACCAGCCAAAACCAGACTGTTTATAACCTTTCGGATGTGCCGGTGACACATCCCGGCATCCTGGATAGTTGTCTGTTGATTCTGAATGATTGGTCCAACTATCTATTGTTAACCGAGGAAGAAATTGATGCTGAACGTGGCGTGATCAAGGAGGAATGGCGCACACGAAGGACCGCCCAGTTCAGGATGTATTCAGCCTCCATGAAGTACCTCTATCCAAATTCAAAGTTTGCTGAAAGGGATGTGATTGGTGATCTGGATGTGATTGAGAATTTTGAGTATGATGCACTCAGGGATTTTTACCATCAATGGTACAGGTCCGACCTTCAGGCCATCGCCATGGCCGGAGATTTTGATGCAGATGAGATGGAAAAGAAGGTTATTGCTCTGTTCTCAAAAATTCCAAAGGTTAAAAATGCACCCGAACGGCCATTCTTTGAAATTCCGGATCATGCCGAGCCGATATTTGGACTGGTGACCGATGCGGAAGCCGACCAGACCATGATCCGGTATATGATTCGCCACAGGAAAGCCGAGAGCGGTGCAGAGACATTTATGGATCACAGGGAGCAATATATCCATGAACTGTTTAATGCCATGATGGGGCAAAGGGTCCAGGAGCTGGTGCAAACAGGAGTCCCTCCCTTTGTGGTTGGTGTTGTTAATTACGGAGATTTTGAAAGGGGCTATGAAGCCTTGATGGCCATAGCAATTCCAAAACCAAACATGGAAGAGGAGGGCTTAAAGGCGCTGATGACAGAAGTAGAGCGGGTGAAAAGATATGGTTTTACTCAGGGTGAACTGGATCGTGCCAAAGCTGAGATTATGTCTCAATGGGAAAAGTACTATAAGGAGCGTGACAAAATCAGCAATGAAGAATATATTAATTCTTACGTTGATAATTTTCTGGAAGGAGATGCCTATCCCTCCACAGAGTTTGCTTACCAGGCTGTTCAGGCCATTCTGCCTACCATTTCACTGGCAGATTTTAACCAGCGTCTGACCAAGTGGATCACGGGTGAGAACCAGGTTCTGGTGATACAGGGGCCGGAAGGAGAAGGTGTGGAGCATCTGTCGGAGGCAGCTTCCATGGCCATTCTTGAGCAGGTGTCCAAAGCCGATGTGGAGCCTTACGAAGATGAAACATTGGCCGAATCGCTGGTCCCCGAGGAGCTCGCTCCTGCAGCAATAGTAAATGAGAAGAAGATTGAAGAGCTGGATGCAGTGGAGTGGACCCTGGAGAATGGGGCCCGCGTTGTTTTCAGGCATGCAGAATATGAAAAGGACCAGGTGCAGATCAGGGCCTATAGCAAGGGAGGAAGTTCCATCTATGGAGATGATGATGTACCCACCACCGATATGCTTACTTCCCTTATTTCGTTTTATGGTGTGGGAGATTTTGATGCCATGGGGCTCCAGAAAATGCTGACAGGTAAAAATATTTCCCTCCAGTTGAGCCTGAGAAGTCTTTCGGAAGGATTAAGCGGAACGGCCAGTCCCAAGGATATGGAAGCTATGATGCAGCTGATTTATCTTCATTTCAACCACCCCAGGTTTGATAAGGAGGCTCATGAAACCATCATAGCCCGCTACATGGCCCTGGTGGAGAATATGAATAACAATCCCCAAAAGGTGATGAGCGATTCATTAAGCCTGATTTTGACCGATTATCATCCCCGGACCAGGGTGATGGACCAGGAGTTCCTGGAAGATGTGAATTACGATCGTCTTGAACAGGTATATCTCGAAAGATTTGCAGATGCAAGTGATTTCTTCTTCATCATCGTGGGAAATATGGAGCAGGAAGAGGTGAAGTTGATGGCTCAGAAATACATTGGAGCCATTGGTAATCAGGACAGGAATGAGACCTGGATCGACCGTAAAGTAAATGAACCGGAAGGAAGGGTGAATAAAACCATCGCTCTGCCTCTGGCAATTCCCAAGGCCAGTGTGAATATTGTAATCAACCAGGAGATGGCCTACGATCCTTATCACCAGATGGTCTTGAGGGTTATAGAGGGCATTCTGGACCTCAGGTATGTGGAGTCGATTCGTGAGGAAGAAGGGGGGACTTATGGTGTGAGTGTCCGCACTTCATTGGAAAAGTGGCCCCTTGAGAAGGCAAGCATGCAGCTAAGGTTTGACTGCGATCCTGCACGAGCCGCTGATCTGAAAGAGAAGGTATTTGCAGAACTTGAGAAGCTTGCCAGGGAGGGCTCAACGGAAGAGGACCTCTCCAAAACCGTGGAGAATATTCTGAAAAGCAGGGAAGAAAGCAAGGAGCACAATGCTTATTACCTCTCAAACCTGTACAGCTATTATCTCTATGGAATCAATTATGATGATCCGGTCAATTATGAGAATATCCTCAAGGGCCTTACAGTTAAAGATGTAAAACAGGTCATGAGCGCCTTCTATGATAATCCCAATATTGTTGATGTGGTATTTGTGCCCAAGGAGGAGACTCCCGCAGAATAGGAAAGTTCTAAAGTAGAATCAGAATTTTTGAACGGGCTGATTATCGGCCCGTTCTTTTTTACTCCATTTTAAGCGGAGAGATAGCATGATGGAGCGGAGACTAAAATAATCCGTGGATCTGTGCGTTGATGTTGTCCATAACCGAGCTCAGATCTTCAGGCTTATCGCGGAAGTTGAGGTTATTCACATTCACAATCAGCAGCTTGCCCAGGTTGTAGGTCTCCACCCAGGCTTCGTATCTTTCGTTCAGGTGTTTCAGGTAGTCAAGCCGGATATTGTTCTCATACTTACGGCCCCTTTGCTGTATCTGCTCCACCAGGGTGGGGATTGAGGCGCGCAGGTAGATGAGAAGGTCGGGAGGCTCAATCAGGGAACTCATAAGATTGAAAAGGGCAAAGTAGTTTTCAAAATCCCTGGTACTCATTAATCCCATGCTATGCAGGTTGGGGGCGAATATGTAGGCGTCCTCATAAATGGTCCGGTCCTGGATAATCTTCTTACCCGATTCACGAATCTGGATAATCTGGCTAAATCGGCTGTTGAGGAAGTAGATCTGCAGGTTAAAGGACCAGCGTTGCATGTCCTGGTAAAAATCGTTCAGATAGGGATTGTCATCTACATCCTCATAGTGAGCTTCCCATTTATATTGCTTTGATAATAAATTTGTTAATGTGGTTTTTCCAGACCCGATGTTTCCTGCTACAGCTACATGCATATATTCCTTGATTTATTGGGTGAGCCAGACTAAAGATAATAACTTTTATTGGCTTAGAATGTCACTTAGCTCATCTAAATATTTCCGGTCGTTGGCCAGCCTTGGTATTTTGTTCTGGCCACCCAGTTTTCCACGTTTCTGCATCCAGAGGTAAAAGGTGCCGGGCTTAAGAGAATTAACTTTTGGCAGCAAAAGAGTTAGGTTTTTATGTCGTTTTGCTTCATAATCAGAGTTCACCGATTTCAGGGTGTCATCAAGCACCCTTGTAAACTGCTCCAGGCTTCCAGGTGGTGTTTCAAACTCTATCATCCATTCATGTCCCCCTTTGGAATTTTCACTCATGTAGAGTGGACCTGCAGTGTACTCCTTGATGAGCGCTCCGGTTTCTTTGCATGCACTCATTAGTGCTTTTTCGGCATTATCCATGATCACTTCCTCACCAAAAGCATTGATGTAATATTTGGTACGTCCCGATATCTTAATTCTGTGGGGAAACAGGCTGGTAAAAACTACGGTATCGCCAATCATATAGCGCCACAGGCCTCCATTGCTTGAAATGATCATGGCGTAGTTTACTCCCGGCTCCACATCCGCAACGGTATAGACGGGAGGGTTTGGCCTATCCAGTTTATCCAGGGGAATAAATTCATAAAAGACTCCCAGATCAAGCATCAGCAGCATATCGTCCCGTTCCAGGTCATCCTGAATTCCGAAAAAACCTTCCGATGCGTTGTAGGTCTCCAGGTAGTTCATCTCATCGGAAGGAATCAGCTTTTTAAAGGATTCACGATATGGGGTAAAACTGACTCCTCCGTGGGTAAAGAGCTCCAGGTTGGGCCATACCTCCAGGATATTATTTTTTCCGGTGAAATCTAGGACTGCTCTCAGAAGTACCAGGTTCCAGGAGGGAACCCCGGCAATACTGGTTACATTTTCAGCGATCGTATGCCGGGTGATTCTAGCTATTTTCTCCTCAAAATCGGGAATTAATGCAATTTCTGATGCTGGTGTACGGATGAATTGTGCCCAGAAAGGCAGGTTTTCAATGAGCACAGCCGACAGATCACCGTAATAGGATTGGTTGCTGAATTTATTCACCTCGGCACTTCCACCCAGGGTCAGGGATTTGCCTTTCAAAATGGCGCTATCGGGTTTTTGTTTCGTATAGAAGGCAATCACATCCTTTCCTCCTCGGAAGTGGCAATCTTCCAGGGCTTCATTGCTCACCGGAATAAACTTGCTCTTGTCGGAAGTGGTGCCGGATGATTTTGCAAACCACTTGATCTCAGTGGGCCACAGCAGATTCTGTTCCCCCTCCCGGAGCCGGTTGATATATGGTTTCACATCATCGTAAGTGCTGATGGGCACGCTCCGTTGAAAATCTTCTATTGAAGAAATGGAGTCGAAACCGTATTGTACACCCCAGGTGGTTCGTAGCGCCTGCTCAATCAATTTCTCAAAGACCTCCTGCTGCACATCAAAGGGGTATTTCATGAACAGTTCAATCTGGTGAAGTCGTTTCACATTCACCCAGGAGATAATAGAATTAAGCAGAGGCATTCGTGTTGTTTTACAGGATCAGCATAGCATCCCCATAAGTGCCAAATTGGTATTTTTCCTTAATGGCTACCTCGTAAGCATGCATCAGGTAATTATATCCGGCAAATGCAGATACCATCATCAATAATGTTGAATAAGGCAGGTGGAAATTGGATACCATTCTGTTGGGGACACTGAATTCGTAGGGTGGAAAAATAAACTTATTGGTCCAGCCATCAAATTCTTTGAGGAAGCCATCTGTGGAGACTGAGCTCTCGAGGGTACGCATTACCGTGGTGCCTACTGCGCAAATATTTTTTTTCTGATCTTTTGCACCATTAACCAGTTTTACGGCAGCCTCCTGTATATTGATTCTTTCGGAATCCATCTTGTGCTTGGTCAGGTCCTCCACATCGACGGTTCTGAAGTTTCCCAGACCCACATGAAGGGTGATATAAGCAAAGTCAACTCCTTTAATCTCAAGACGCTTTAGGAGCTCCCTGCTGAAATGCATCCCCGCAGTAGGTGCAGCAACAGCTCCTTCATGCTTGGCATATACAGTCTGGTAACGATCTTTGTCCTCCGGCTCCACCTTTCTTTCAATGAATTTGGGAAGTGGTGTTTCCCCCAGGTTAAAAAGGGTCTTTTTAAAATCATCATAGTTCCCGTCAAATAAAAAACGAAGGGTTCTTCCCCTGGAAGTGGTGTTGTCGATAACCTCGGCAACCAACATATCGTTCTCCCCAAAATAGAGTTTGTTGCCAATTCTTATTTTACGGGCAGGGTCTACCAGTACGTCCCAGAGACGTTGTTCACGGTTTAGCTCTCTAAGCAGGAACACTTCGATTTCCGCACCGGTTTTCTCTTTATTTCCATAGAGACGTGCCGGGAATACTTTGGTATCATTGAATACCATTACATCACCATCGTCATAATATTCGATGATTTCCTTAAAAGTCCTGTGCTCGATTTTTTCAGTGTCGCGGTGCAAAACCATTAACCTTGATTCATCACGATTTTTAGCCGGGAATTTTGCAACCAGCTCAGGGGGCAAAGTAAATTTATACTGGGATAACTTCATATGATAGATTGTGAATTATTTATCTGACGCGAGCCTCGTTATACGTAAGAAACGCTTTTTTGTTACAAAAGTTTAAGATTTTTTATAAAGTCTTCTACCAACATGGCTTTTTCCACATGATAAGGACCAATTCTCGTTCGCCTGAGACCGCTTAAATGAGCACCGGAATCAAGTTTAGAACCCAGGTCCCTGGCCAGGGATCTGATATAAGTACCTTTGCTGCATTCCACATGGAGGGAAAGATCGGGTAGGTTTTCGGAAATCAGTTGAATTTGGGATATATGCACCAGGGAAGGTTTCAGCTCCACCGTCTTTCCTTTTCTGGCCATGACATAGGCACGTTTTCCATCCACACTTTTGGCTGAAAAGATGGGAGGCATTTGCTCTTGATCGCCAGAAAGTTCTGATAGCGCCTTCTTGATTTTTTCTGTGGAGATATGTTCCCATGGATAGGTCTGATCCTCTTTTGTCTCCAGATCAAAGGAAGGCGTGGTGGCCCCCAGCCTGATCTGAGCCGTATAAGCCTTATCCATGTCCTGGTATTGCATGATCTGTTTAGTAGCCTTCCCGGTACAGATAATGACCAGTCCGGTTGCCAGTGGATCCAGCGTTCCGGCGTGACCTACCTTGATTTTTTTGATTCCCAGAATGTACTTCAGCGATTGCCGGATCTTATTGACCACATCAAACGAGGTCCAGGTCAGGGGCTTGTCAATATAAAGAACCGCACCTTCCAGGTAGGTTTCGGGACGAGTATACTCCATAAAATCAGGCAAAGATGATTGAAACGATTCCAACAAGCGCACAGTATATGGCAAACCAGTAGAGCTTACCCTTTTTTACAAGATTGATCATCCATGTGCAGGCCAGGTATCCCGAGAGATAAGCAGCCAGGAAACCTATAATAAGAGAACCTGTGGCAATTCCGGATTCGGAAGGAGAGGATGACATAGAGAGAATATCCAGTAATGCGGCTCCGATGATGGGTATCAGCACCATCAGGAAGGAGAACTTTGCCACATCACTGCGTCCGTTTTTTAATAAGAGGCCGGTGGCTATGGTTGCTCCGGAACGGGAAATACCCGGGACAGTTGCAATGGCCTGGGCAATGCCCATAAGAAGTGCATCCAGGAAAGGAATTTTCTTTTTGCCAGGTTTGACCAGCTGGGTGGAGATCAACAGCAGAGCGGTTAACAGCAGGGCACTGCCTACCAGTAACAGGTTTCCGGAAAAGAGTGATTCCACCTCATCCCTGAACATTACTCCCACAAAAAGAACAGGAATCATGGAAACCAGGATCTTGGAGACATATTTAGTTTCTTCGTTCCATTTGAACTGAGAAAGGCCCACGAAAAGTTTCTTAATCTCCTTGTAGAAGACGGTGATTGTGCTCAGAACTGTCGCAAAGTGCACCAGTACAGTAAAGGTGAGACTTTCTTTGACTTCTACATCTAACAGGACCTTCCCGATTTCAAGATGTCCGCTGCTGCTAACAGGGAGAAATTCTGTGAGTCCCTGGACCAATCCAAGGATTAATGCTTCAAACCATGTCATTTGCTATCTGATTTGGGCTTTTTCATAATGGCCCAAATCTCGAAGATAAATCCTGCAAGAACGACAATGGGTGCCAGCGTTATACGACGAAAACTGAATATTTCCTCTTCATTGAAAATGGTAGGATCTTCGGATTTCCCCCCGATCATCAGGATAAATCCCAACACAATGATGGCAAATCCGATGATAAGAAGTATGTAATTCTCCCTGGCCAGCGCAAAGCTCTCTTTTTCTGTGCTTTTCTTATTCATTTTGACGGTATTAGTAAAGCTTATCTGTTTTAATATTCAGGTATTTGTTTACTGCAAAAAAGGTGGATATCCAGTTAAGAGCAATACCTGTAAGGATTACCCCCAGTGCCAGAATGGCCAGCATGTCATAATCCCTGAGTGAAATCACCCCTTCAAACTCTTCCTGCAGAAGGTAAACCAGACCGAATAGTGGTGCAAGGGCTATGAGGCTTCCTGTAAAACCGCTGACTGCACTTTTGAACAGAAAAGGCTTCCGGATAAAAGCCCTTGTGGCGCCCACAAGCTGCATGGTATTAATAATAAATCGTTTGGAATAGATAGATAGCCTGATGGTGTTGTTAATCAGGGTAACCGAAATCAGGGCAAGCAGGATGGAGAATCCCAGAATGATGAATGTGATCTGGCGGATATTCTCATTCACCGCGTATAACAATGATTTTTTATAATACACTTCCTCGATGGAGTTATACTTCATCAAATTCTGTTCAATGATCATCACTGAGTCGGGATTGGCCCAGGGTTGATACAGCCTGACCCTGATGGATGGGGGCAGGGGATTGTAGCCCAGGAAACGGATGAAATCCTCACCCAGCATCTGCTCGGTCTCCAGGGCAGCTTCCTCCTTAGTGATGTACTCGGTTGATAGTATAAACTCCCTGGAATCCAGGATCTTTTGAAGTTGATATATATCGGCCTCCTTCACATTCTCTTTGAGAATTACATTGAAGCCAATGCTCTCCATAACCTGCTGGCGGATATTACGGCCATTAATCAGCAAAAGACCAACCATCCCGAGCAGTAATAATACCAGAGATATGCTGATGACCGAGGTAAGCTGGGAGCTACGGATTCTCCGGGAATATGTCCTGTTTTCCTTCTTTGACATGCCTGAAAAAATGGCTGTCGCAAAGATAGGAATTTAATCGAGGATTTTGGTCCACCCAAAGGAATCCTCCAGATCACCGTTCTGGATGCCCAGTAGGGTTTCGTAGAGCCTGCTTGAAACCGGCCCCGGATTAATACCATCCCCAAAGGAATAGTTGATTCCTTTCTCTACATCTGCCACCTTTCCAATGGGCGAAATGACTGCTGCTGTGCCACACGCTCCTGCCTCTTCAAAAGTACTAAGCTCTTCAACAGGAACGGGACGTACCTCCACCTTCATACCCATCTCTCTGGCCAGTGTCTGAAGGCAGCGGTTGGTGATGGAGGGAAGGATGGAGTGTGACTCGGGGGTGATGTAGGTGTTATCTCTGATTCCAAAGAAGTTGGCCGGCCCACATTCATCTATGTATTTTTTTTCTTTAGCATCGAGGTATAAAGCTGTGGAAAAACCAGCCTGATGTGCATCGGCAATGGAACCCATGCTGGCTGCATAGTTCCCCCCGACCTTTAGATGTCCTGTTCCAAGGGGGGCCGCCCTGTCATGATCTCTGCAGATCATTACATTTACCGGTTTGAATCCGGCCTTAAAATAAGGACCTACCGGCATCACAAATATCAGGAAAGTATATTCGTTTGCGGGTTTTACACCAACTTCAGGTCCGGTTCCGATGAGAAGGGGACGGATGTAGAGAGATGCTCCTGTACCATAAGGAGGAACAAAGCGTTTATTCAAGACTACCACCTTTTCCACCGCTTCCATAAACAATTCTACAGGGACTTCGGCCATATGAATTCCTTGGGCCGAAGTGATCATTCTTTTTGCATTCTCGTCATGCCGGAAAAGTCTGATGCGTCCATCCTTGCCAGTAAAGGCTTTTAGTCCTTCGAAAGATTCCTGTCCGTAATGCAGGCAGGTGGCTCCAATATGAATGGGAAGATATTGGTCCGAGGAGACTTCCAGTTTGCCCCAGGCGCCATCCTTATAGACGCATCTCACATTGTAATCGGTCTTCATTATTCCGAAGCCAAGATTTTTCCAGTCAAGTTCCATGATGATCAGAGTTGTTAGTAAGTGATCAAAAGTAATCAAACAAACCCGCTGCAACAATAGAGAAATGATGTTTTAAAATGATGTTTTATATCCATCTTTCCTCTTCAAGGGTAGTCATTTGATCGCTACCTGAGACCTCTCTCAATCGCCTGGCGGCTACTGTATAGAATTCAAAACTGAAGAGCATTTCCAGTTGCTGTTTTTTGAACTGCTGCCCATTGATTTTTGAGCCGGCTTCTTTCAATTCCTGGTATAAGAGTTTTATATGAGAAGTGTAATCAGGTCTGCCAATGAAATCCATCCTGGCGTCAATCAGGATTTTTTCAAGGCGGTTATTTGGCTCGAAGGGAAGTTTGGTTGCCATGATCAGGTTGCAAATCTGATCAATCTGGCTTTCTGAATAGCTGAATCCGGGAAGGATTTCTCTACAGATGACAGAGGAGCGATTTTCGAAGTTATGATACTCTTGTGTGAGCCCTGTAAAAAGCATTAAGGCGGCTGTTCTTACAAGGAGCCTGTCCTCCTGTTCTATTTCCTCCGACCGGCAGAGCAGGTAGCTTTGGTCATAGACTTTTTTGGCATACTCTATGTTGTGAAAGTGAAGCGATTCGGGTAATTCTTTGTACAGTTCCTCCAGCACTTTCTCCTCAAGGTCTCCCAATCTCAGAAGTTGTAGTTTGATATAGAAGCGCTTGTTGGGTCTGTCCTTCAGGTCGATCGAAAGCTCGGGCCGCAGTCCGTTCACATAGTACATATCGATATTCCCTTTGTATTTAACCGGAAGCTTGCCCCTGTATTCACAAATAAAGTATTCCTTGACCATGCCATAGGTAATACCTGAGATATTCACTTTTCCGGGGGTGCCAGAGGATTCCATTCGCGAGGCAGTGTTTACCGTATCGCCCCAGATGTCGTAGGATATTTTTTTATGACCCACCACACCGGCAATAACCGGACCTGTATGAATCCCTATCCTCAAGTCCCAGATATCAGTTCTGGAGGATTTCAATTGTTGCATATACGATTGCATCTCCAGAGCAGCCAGTACCACTTCAACCGGATTGGTGCTGTTTTTATGGGGGATGCCACCCGCAGCCATATAGGCATCTCCAATGGTTTTTATCTTTTCAATATTGTACTTTTCCACCACCGAGTCAAAATGAAAAAAAAAGGTATCCAGTTCATCGATCAGAGTCTCTGGATTCATTTCCTCTGCAATTTTTGTAAATCCCTGAATGTCAGAGAAAAGAACCGTTGCCCTTTCATATTTATCCCATTTGGCTTTCCCCTTGGTTTTGATCTGGGAGGCGGTATTTTCCGGAAGGATATCTGCCACAAGTTTATCTGACTGCTCCTTTTCAGCAGCGAGGGTTTTAATTTTGATCTCCATTCGCTCCGCAACCCTGGATTCGGCCCGCTGGTAACTAAGTAATCTCCATTTTCGCAATAAGAAAAGTAGTACCAGTGAAAGGATCCCGTAAAACACATATGCATACCACGTCAAATAGAAAGGAGGAGCCACTGTAAATGGTCTCTGTGAGGCCTCTGTTATGCGGCCATAAAGATCCATGGCTTCCGCTTCAATGCTATACTTTCCATGTTTTAATCCCGAGACAGTATAATCTCTGCTGGTGCTCCACCTGGACCATGATTGATTACCTGGCAATAGACGGTATCTGAAAAGCGGAGCAGGCATACGTTGTAATTCAAGTCCGGAGAAGTGAAAATGGAATACCTCATCCGTAGAGTCTGCATGCAAAATACGAAAGGGAGTCTCTTCAGGGGCTTCCTTCAGATAGCGCAAATCAAACAGAGCAATTTTATCTTTTCCTGTCAGGTATAATACACTGTCGGCAAATGCCATATCAATGATTTCTCCAAGATTTTGCAGCACTGGTATGCCAAAGTAGGCGGAAGTTGATTCATTCAGATCGCTCATGTGTAGTACCCTGGAAAGAAAGTCTTCATTGTTTTGAAGTATCCAGAAGGTGCCATCGCTTACCGGTAGGATGATATTTGATCCAGACAGAAGTTCGGACCTGTGATTGATGAGTAGAGGTTGAAAAGTCTCTTCGTTTTCTTCATAGCGGTATACCTGTTGACTGCTCACCAGGAGTAGTTTCTCATCTATCAGAAGTAGCCTGTAAAGCAGCTCATCTGAATGAAAGGGAACCGGATTGATATTGTCTGCCCTTTGGTTGATCCTGAATACTCTGTTATTGCATAGAAAGAAGGTGTGATTCCCGTATTCTGTAAATGAATATGAGTTTTGAAGAGAAGGGTCAATAAGGGTGGATTTCCAATCAGATTGATCCAGCCGGTACCTTAGAATTCCCATTTTTCCCGAGGCCAGAACGCTTCCTTTTTTGAGGGCCTTTATCCCTGTAAATGTGCCTTTGTCGATTTCTTCCGCATGTTCCCCGGATAGCAGGTAGAGCCCATCAGCCCCTGCAGCAAATATCTGCTCACCAGTGGCAGCAAACAGGTGTATTGAATGCTCCGATTCGGGAAGCATGTTGCTAAGGGTCCAATGATCTTTCTGTTGAGGGTCCTTTGTAATGCTATATATGCCCTTTGATGTACCAATCAGAATACGATCTTTCAACACCATGGATTTCAGGATACGTCCCGTCAAGACAGAGCCTGCTTCAAAGAGATTAAGTGGTGAAGGATCATAAAACAGGTGAAGCGAATAGGCGCTCAGTATCCAGATTTCGGATTTATCCCAAACAAAAATCTGCCTGATCCCTGAGGCGGGGATTCCAATTTCTTCTCCTATCCTGTCAAGGACATCCAGGTTAAGAACCGAGTCCACAGGAGCTTGCTCAGCCAGGGCCTTCATGCTGACTTGAAATTTTATTTCTGATCTGGACAGACGGCAGACTCCAATATCAGTGTAAACTGAAACAGCCCCATCTTTGTATTGAATACCTCCGGGAATAAATGTTCTAAGTGACACGGGAAGAAGGTGGATGCGGGAAACCGTCCTGAAGGATTCATCTTCACCCCTAATAAGAAAGCCCATATCATTTTTGGATACGTAGAACAAAGTATCGCTACCATCTTCGCAAACATAAACCGGTCCGGGCATATGAAAATGGCGGACCTCTCTACCCTTTATAATGCTGAGGCCATTGCTTTTTCCAACAAACAGGGTTCCCAGGTGATCTCGAAAGAAGGTTTCATTGGGAATTTCACTGTACTGAGATGGCAGATTTATTTCCTGAATCCAGGGGGTCAGTTGGAGCTTGCTTTCTTGTGCAATTCCTTGATTGATGCCGGATACACAAGTAATGAGCAGAAAAAAAATAAAGTAAATCCTGTAAGACTTGAAAAATAAATTCATAACTTGTGAATCAGTGCAAATGCTACTGTCCTTGGGATTATCAAAAATAAAAAAATATATTTACCCGTCATTGATAACCAAACAAAAGGATATTTATGGAAAAGTTAGAAAGGCCAATTATTGTACCTTGGGATTTCTCAGAGGTGGCTGAGAACGCTTTTCAGTATGCTGTAAATATATCCAGGGTGCTGAACCGAGAAATTCTTCTTTTGCATATTGTGCATGAAGAGAAGGATAGGGATTCAAAAAAGGGCGAACTGGAGACTTCAACAGAAAAACTTGGGAACGAGTACGGAAAAAAACCCCATTATGAGGTCGTGTCGGGTTCTATTTTTCATGCCATTGGAGAAACGGCAAAAGAGTTGAAAGCAGAGATGATCATCATGGGAACCCATGGATTAAGGGGTGCTCAGAAACTCTTTGGAAGCAGGGCCCTGAAAGTTGTCGTCTCTTCCCGCATTCCATTTCTGGTGGTTCAGGGCAAGCCAGGCAAAAAGACTATTGATACCATTCTGCTTCCCATAGATTTCAAACGTGAAAACAAAGAGAAAGCCAACTGGATTTACTATCTGGCCAGGAACTTTGGGGCCAAGTTTATTATCTTGAAATCAGCTGCCAGGGACAAGGGTTTCAAGCGGAAGATACTCTCCAACATCAAATATGTCGAAACCTTTCTTAAAGGACATGATGTTGAGTATGAAATAGTTACAGCTCCAGGTAAGCAGAGTTTTAAAAAGGAGACCATCGCCTTCGCCAAGGAACACAGTGCCGATCTGATTTTGATCATGGCCACACGCGATATCAAATGGGTCGACTATATCCTCGGTGCGCCGGAACAGTATATTCTCTCCAATCCAGAGAATCTGCCTGTGATGTGTATGAACCCCAGGCCAGCAAAAATTGCAGGTGGATTCAGGGCGGCAGGTGGCGCATAACAATTTCAAAATATGTAAATTCAAGGCCGCAAACAGTTGCGGCTTTTTTTTTGTGCTATATGGAAATTGTATTTGCTACAAACAACCTTCATAAACTTGAAGAGATTGGATCCCTGTTGGGAGAGAAGTTTCAACTGCTGGGACTGAAGGATCTTAATATTGAAGAGGAGATCCCCGAGGATCATGATACTCTTGAAGAGAACGCTTCTCAGAAAGCCTGGTATATTTATAAGCGAACCGGCCGTAACTGTTTTGCAGATGATACAGGGCTGGAGGTTGAGGCTCTGAATGGCGCCCCTGGTGTCTATTCTGCACGGTACTCCAGGATAGGTTCCCCCACCTTTCCTGAAATGGAGCCAGCTGAAGGTAACATCAGGAAGCTCTTACTGGAGATGGACGGTAAGGAAGATCGAAGGGCAAGGTTCAGAACAGTAATTTCTCTGATACTGAACGGAAAGGAATACCAGTTCGAAGGGATAGCCGGGGGGGTGATCACCCGCAGTAGATCCGGGGCTGAAGGCTTTGGTTATGATCCCATATTTTCTCCTGATGGATATGAAATATCATTTGCCGAGATGGATCTTTCTTTGAAAAACAAGATCTCTCACCGGGCCAGGGCCGTTGATAAGCTGGTAGAAATGCTTAAAGGGATGTAATATGTAAGTGCTATTTGCGTATATAAAGAAACGATTCCACATGAATAACAGGCTTCTATATTTTCTTATCGCTTTAACGGGCTGGATATCATTTCCGCTATCGGGTCAGATAGGTATGGGGCAGTGGAGAACGCATCTTCCCTACCAGTATTGTTTCCTGACTGAGACCACCAGCGACAGAGTTTATTGTTCAACAACGGGCGGATTGTTTTATTATAAGCTGGACGATCATCTGGTAGAGAAGATTTCCAAGATTGATGGTCTGTCCGACAATGGTGTTTCTGCTATGCGCTGGAACGGGGAGCAGGAAACATTGATTCTTGCCTATGAGAGTTCAAACCTGGATATTATCAGGCAGGGCACTGTGTTAAATCTGCCCGATATCATGAAGAAACAGATAACCGGCGATAAATCCATTTATGATATCTACTATATTGGTTCAGGGGCCTACCTCTCCACGGGCTTTGGGATTGTGCTTGTGAACCTGGAGAAGGATGAAATCAGTGAGACTTACCTGATAGGGGATGATGGCCAGTCGCTTAAGGTGAATCAGGTCACTTCCGATGGTACTTATCTCTACGCGGCCACCGATCAGGGAATCAGAAAAGGTTTACTCTCCGATCCCTTCCTGGTTGATTTCAAGGCTTGGGAGCTGATCACAGATATTCCAGGATCGACCGGGGTATTCAGCAGCATTGCATTTTTTAATGGCTACCTCTTTGCTTCTTCAGAAGATCCGGCAGGGGAGCAGGACCAGTTGTACTATAGCAATGGCTCAGGATGGACCGCTTACCCTTATTTCACAGGACATATATGCCACGAGCTATTAAACCGGGGTCAATTTCTCTCTCTTGTGGATGACACTGCGGTTCACCTGATTAATGATGATCTATTGGTTGTACAGGAGATGTTTGGTGTAAATCCCCGCTCGGCAGCACTGGATTATAATGGTGATCTCTGGCTGGCCGATTACGGACATGGATTGAATACCAACCAGGGTGGGAACAACTGGTCCATTATCCCCAACGGCCCCTATTCCACCTCGGTTTTTGATATGGAGTGTTCAGGAGGTATTCTACAAGCTGCAGTGGGAGGAATTTCCAGAACCTGGACCAATCTCTGGAATGCTGCCACACTGGAGACCTTCAAAGATGAAGAGTGGAAATCAACTCATAGCTGGGATGACAGAGATCTGATTACACTGGAGATTGACCCGGACAATCCTTCCCATGTTTACGCAGGTTCCTGGGGATATGGTTTATTGGAGTACAAAGGGAAGGAGATTACCCGCTACACAGAGACCAATAGTTCGCTTCAGACTATCCAGGCCGGACACTATATCAGAATCGGGGGCGTGGCAGTGGATCCACAGGGAAACCTCTGGATGACCAACTCCAATGTTGCAGAACCCATCTCTGTCCTCAAAACAGATGGAACCTGGAAGAGCTTCCGGGCCGACAATCTCATCTCCGACTTCAATGCCCTGGGAGATATCCTGGTAAGTTCTTCGGGACATAAATGGGTGATTGTGCCCCGTGGAAATGGCCTGTTTGCCATGGACGATAATATGACCATCGATGATATTTCAGATGATATATACAAAAAAGTGAGTGTGGTTGATAAGTACGGGAAGGTGATTACTAATGATGTTTACTCATTTGCCGAGGACCATAAGGGGAACCTGTGGCTGGGAACCAACCAGGGCGTACTGGTAATGTATAGTCCATACAGATTATTTGTGGATGGAAGCATTTTTGCACAGGAGATTTTGATTTCCCGAAATGATGGTAGCGGCTATGCAGATGCTTTACTGGGAACACAGGTTGTGACCGCCATAGAGGTGGATGGAGCCAACCGGAAATGGCTTGGGACTTCAACCGGAGGGGTTTACCTGGTCTCTGAGGATGGGCAGGAGGAAATTAAGCAGTTTAATGCTACAAACAGTCCGCTTTTATCGAATGTAATCACTGATATTTGTGTGGATGGGATATCAGGGGAGGTGTTTTTTGGGACGGACAAGGGCATTATTTCCTACAAGGGAGATGCCCTTTCGGGCAATGATTTCTACAACAATGTGGTGGTCTATCCCAACCCGGTAAGGGAGACCTACGAGGGACCGGTTGCGATCAAGGGCCTTCTGGAAAACACCACAGTTAAAATAACGGATATAGGTGGCAACCTGGTGTTTGAAACCGAATCGCTGGGCGGACAGGCCATCTGGGATGGCAAAAATTTCAGGGGAGAACGAGTGGCAACCGGGGTCTATATGATCTACCTTTCTAGCGCGTACGGAGAGCTGTCGTATGTTACCAAGCTTCTCTTTATCCATTGACACGAGTTTTAAGGGCTATGATTCGAAAGACCAGGGGCATTGTTTTGCACACCACACGCTATGGTGAATCGAGTCTTATAGTGCACTGTTATACAGAGCAATTTGGCCGACAGGCCCTCATGGTAAAAGGAGTCCGGAAATCGAGAAAGCAAAACCGTTCCAACCTCTTCCAGGCCCTGTTTATCCTTGATTTTGAAATATATCATAAAGATAGCAGGGATATTCAGCTGGTAAAGGAGGTCAACAGGGCTTTTCCCCTCAATTCCCTCCCCTTTGATATTACCAAAAGCACGCAGGCCATCTTCATGGCCGAGGTGCTCTACAGGGTGGTCAGGGAGGAGGAGCCCAATCCCATGCTGGCCAACTTTCTGATCAACACGATTCAGTATCTTGATACCATGGAAGAGTCTGCGCCCGATTTTCATATCATCTTTATGTTTCAGCTTTCCAAGCACCTTGGCTTCTATCCACAAAAAGAATCAGGAGAAGGGCATTTTTTTTTCAACCTTGCCAGTGGTCAGTTTATCAATCATATGGGAGACCCGGAGATCCATCTCGACCGGGAAGCCAGCGAGTTGTGGAGTCGCTATATGCAATCTGATATACAGTCGGTTAGCGAGGAAGAATTTAACGGTTCCCAGCGGAAACTTATTCTTGATAAGCTGCTCCGCTTCTATAAACTTCATGTGGCGGGAATGGGAGAGATCCGCTCCCTGGAGGTTTTACATGATTTTTTTCATAATTAGGAAATGGAGAAAGCCTTTTTATTTCGTATGTTCAGGGTAACTAACACCTATATAATGGGTATAAGCAACGAAACTAACTGAAATCTGGTCATTTTATAGGTCGTATAGTTTTCATTTAATCCGGGTACATATTGAGTATCTGGATCAAATTTTTTAAGAGGTGATCTCCGTCCAACCGGAAA
>JAOZQY010000306.1 GCA_029931975.1 Bacteroidales bacterium
AGCAATACACCAATATTATCATCGATAAGGTTTACTTCAAACTGAGTTGTCCCCTTCATGATGCGAACCACATCTTCTTCAGCCGGATAATATTGTGGATCCGATAATTCACCCTCCTTTTTATCCCAGCCTTTATAGTCACCATCGGGTCCCAGTTCGTATCGGGACACCAGGGAGTACGGCTTTTCAGCAGTGGGCGAATGATACTTATGATCCTCTATACTCTTCTCATTGCATACATTCAGTTCATCGGTGAGGATTAAGCTGGCATCGGGCACTCCATACCAATAAACCACACCGGAATAATGTTCCCGCGATTCATTTTTAGGGCCATGCTCAAGAGCGATAACTGCCCGCTTTCCAAAGGGGAAAATATCTGCAATCAGAAAGCGATAGGCAGAGTTCACCAGGTCTTTTTCATTATTGGCTGCTTTTTCACTCAATCCAACCGGATGACCGGCCAGGGGAAGGGTCATCTGCTGTCCGCCCCAGTAATTACCTCCACCGCCCCACTCTTCAGTTCCTGTGCCCCAGGCCTGTGGTGTTCTGCTATCGTCAAAAAAGAACCTGGGATCTCCCTCCAGGGTCCATAAGGTCCCGGTACGCGAAAATATCCAGCTCATGCCCACAAAATTCCCGCTCCAGCTCCCACCGCCTTCAACATGATCTGTATCTAAAAAAACCAGATCTTTACCTTTCACCGGTTCCGGATGATCGCTGTATGTAGCATGGAAGTATCCGGCATGATTAACCGGATCATTATAGGGCATTGTCCGCACTTCCCATTCAATATTCTTGAAATTCATACCACTCCTCTCCTGGATTTCGATCTTTGCATGTTTGAAGAAGGGCATTGGGTAATAACAGGAGAGGTAGACATTCTGATCATCGTACCTGATTACAAATGGGAGTCCCTTTACCAGGTATTCCTTGTTTTCCGGGTTGTAAAGCTGACCGGCACCAAAAAAGAGATCAAGCGGTACATCTACCGAACTATGCCATCGATTATCCCATGTAATACGTAAGCGGCATTTCCCAAAATCAAATGCATCTTCAAGAGGCACTGAAAATTTCAGTGCACGTATGGTTGTCGGAGCTTTATTTAACTCAACAACAGTTGTCCATTGACCGGGATCTAATGATAATTCCCCGGAATAAGTATCCACATGATCTCCTTTGGGGGCAATATCGGTTCCTGCAGCGGACAGTAGATCAAGCACACCGGGATCGGGTGGGGTTTTGTCCCACGATTCAAGAGGTTTCGAAATATGCTCTATCCCGGGAGAGAAAAGATGATATATGTAATATCCTGTGCCGTAAAATGTACGACCATATGCCAACCGGAATGACTCTTCAAAAGTAATGGGCACCCAGCTTAAATCGGCACCCTTGGTAACGGACCAGGTCCATGTGAGGGGATTTGGGAAAAGCTTCTCCGGAATGAATGTTGTATTACTAATTCTCTCTTTTGCACCCACAGGATTGGCTGTGGCCGTTTCACCCACAATAAAATCTTCTCCGTCTGTTTCATAATGCCATGGGCTGCCATGCCAGAAGTTGGTACGTTTGAAATAGAGAATACCGGGGCCTTTAACATCCAGTGTAACATTAAAGCTATCACTCTCCTGGTAAAGGAAATGACTGGCATCGGCTGTCCGGTTATTTCCCTGCCGGTCGTATGTGCTTCGCATATATGCACGCACACCTATGCGGTGATAGGGCAGGCGGTCCCACATTAAATAGGCATCTTCGCCGACCGGTATAACAGGAGGTTTAGAGGATTGTATTAAATCATGGTTTTGTCCGGAACTATAACTCATCATGAACAGAGTCACTGCCAAAAAAGACAACCTGGTTATCATAACTACATCATTTAACAATCAATTGTGTTGCTTTTTCAGTAATTGCATTGACCGAGATACCATATTTCGCAAGCAGCTCCATATAAGGGCCGGTTTCGGTAAACTCATCCTGAATTCCAATGGAATCCATTCTCCCATAGCTAGATTTTGCCAGAACGTCCGCAACAGCACTTCCCAATCCACCAATCACACTGTGCTCTTCGATGGTTAGTATTTTCCCGGTTTTGGAGACCGATTCAATGATCGCCTCTTCATCCAGGGGCTTTAGGGTTGAAATGTTTAGCAGATCGACTGCAATACCTTTGCTCTCAAGTTTTTCGGC
>JAOZQY010000307.1 GCA_029931975.1 Bacteroidales bacterium
GCTTTTTCAAGTCCTGCCAGAAACAGGGCAAGGCCAATGACAACATAGACACCACCAACAATAAGACGACCTAAATGGGGGATTGGCTGTCGAAGGACCAGGAGCTGAAACCCGGTAATGAGAATAATGATGGGCAGCACATCTTTGCAGGTGGCAAGCAGTATTTTGCTGAAATCAATTATGAATTCCATGAAAACGCCCCTTTTACCAGAAGATTATAAGTCCATACCCCATTACAAAGATCATGGGGAGCAGGGAAGCAAAAGCAATAAGGCCAAAACCATCCACAAGGGGGCTTCGTCCCCTGATGGATGAGGACAACCCCACACCCAAAGCTGCGACCAAGGGTACAGTAATGGTGGATGTGGTTACTCCGCCGGCATCATAGGCAATACCAATAATCTCTTTGGGAGCAATTATGGTCATGAGCATAACAACAGCATAACCCGTGATGATCAGATAATGAACAGGCCAGCCTTTGATGATACGCATGACACCGATAAGAATGGCAAGGCCCACGGAAAAGGCCACTGACATGCGAAGTCCAAAGGCATATCGCTTTAAAGAAGCCTGGTCCGGGTCTATAAGGCCCCCCTTGCCTGCAATGTCAGCAGCTTCCCTGGCTACGGCTATGAGAGCAGGTTCTGCCACAGTGGTTGAAAAACCCAGGGAAAAGGCAAAGCTAAGAAGCCAGAATGCGCTGCCCTTTCTGGCCAGGGCATGGGCCATTGCCTCACCAATGGGAAACAGGCCCATTTCCAGTCCCTGAACAAAGAGAGTCAGGCCGGCAACCACAAGAAGAGCACCAAAAATGACTTCTCCCATTTGCGGTAACGGCTGTTTCAGGACAATGATTTGAAAAAAAGCAATAACCAGGATAATGGGCAGCAGATCAGTAAAAGAGGTTTTGATTTTTTTCAGGATTATGGAAATAATCATTGTTTTTCCTACAGATTAAAAAAATCAAATGACAATTATCCTGTTATCCCGGGAAACTGCCCTTAAATGATTTGTCTGAATGAACTATTCTTTTATGGCCTGGCCCCTGGAAATAAAAGAAATTCCCTGTCCACTTCTTGTGCTTATCATAATAGCTTCTATTAGAGGAGGATTTATGGGTTCTGTTGATTCCCATCTGACAATAAATTTTGCCCCGGATCCTCCGGTTTGATCTTTGCTTTTAACTATAAAACGAATTGAGGCAAGTTTGTTTAATTGTATGGGTTTCTCCACATAGTTTTTTAGAAAATTTCCTTTGGAATCAAAATAATCAGCTGAAATAATAATAATTTCCTGCTTCTGATCAGTATTGCGTATGCTGAGCGTTGCAGTTAAATAAAAGGGTCTTTCCTTGTCCCCATGGTAAATGTGGGAATAAATGGGAACATAAATACTCTGCCCCATTGAAAGAGTAATGGCGGAAGAAGCATTACCATGATTGGGGAAGACTCCCGTTATCACAAGGAGTAACATGAAAATCATCAATAGCGTCTTCTCAACACATTTCATTGGTCCACTCCTAAATTATTTTGTAAAGTTTTATGTTTTTTTGCAATACTTTTCTGATTTTTTTTACTTTGTCTGGTTTGTTTAATAAAATAGGATATTGTTTTTGTCAAGAAATACACAATCCCAGGCAAAAAGGTCTTAAATTGATTTGCAATCTGGAAAAAAAGCTGACACCTTTTTGAAAAATTATTTTCTAAGTTTAAACTCTGAAAACTCTAATTTATAATGGTTTACATCTTTTATTGCCAATACATTCAATGCGGCACCATACTTGCTCTTCGTATATGTCAGTAAAAATATTTGATAGATGATGAATTAATATTAACCTGAAATTTAAGGGAATATTATGGATATAAAAGGCAAAAGGGGTAAGGCAAAAGAAGAGCGGGTCAAGCAATCCATTTTAACCAATATGATCATCATTCCATTTATTCCTTTTCTCCTGGCCCTGGGTGTAAGTTTTTATTTTTTTGCCACTGCAATGGAAAGTAAGACCACCAGCAGTTTAAAACGGATAGTGGAAGATCATAGAGATATGATCGATTCCTTTCTCATGGAACGTAAATCTGATCTGGAATTTATCACAAACACCTATGATTTTGACGAAATCAACTCCAGCCAAGCAATTAATACTATATTTGAAAATTTAAAAACACGTTCAGGGGCTTTTAT
>JAOZQY010000308.1 GCA_029931975.1 Bacteroidales bacterium
TAACTTAGCGTCTGTAAGCTTAAAAATAACATATGGCAGCAGTCTTTCAATCGGGCACTAATACATAGATATGTATATAAATCTCTATGCAACATGTAGTTATTAAGATTCAGCTCTGCATATAGAGCTTGACAGAATTGATTTCTATATGTTATAGTTAAGCATTGGGAGGCGCAACTATAACATGTCACCACCTATTCGTTACAGAGAAGAAACCCTTAAAGAATTCCTTTTCAACCAATCAATTGCTACAATGGATCAACTTAAACAGGTGTTGGGTACCGATACCCAGCTTACTGTTTTACGTAAACTTAAAAAGCTTGGCTATCTTACCAGTTATTCTCACCGAGGCCGCTACTACACCCTGGAAGAGATTTCAAGGTTTGATGAGATAGGACTGTGGTCATATGATTCGGTATGGTTTTCCAGCCACGGCACATTGATCCGCACGCTGAAGGTGCTGGTTGAAACATCAGAAGCTGGCTATCAGGCTCAGGAGCTGGAGCAGATTGTGCATGTCAGTGTCAAAGACCCGCTGCGCAAGCTGTGTGAAGATGATCTTCTGCATCGAGAGAAGGTCAGCGGATACTGGGTATACTGTTCAAGTGATTCGCACCATTGGAGAACACAGATAGCCTGCCGTACTGAGGGGACTGAAGAAACGGATACCGGAGTAGTTCCCGATGAAATGCGTGCAGCGATTATCCTCTTTTTCAGTCTTCTTGATGAGCAGAAACGGCGGCTGTATGCAGGACTTGAGTCACTGAAATGGGGATATGGCGGTGACCGCCGTATTGCCAATCTGCTGGGGCTTAATGAGAAAACGGTTGCCCGGGGACGAAAAGAACTGCTGGATGAAGATATCCTGAAAGAGCGTATACGCAAATCAGGAGGCGGCCGCAGGCCGCTAAAAAAAGGGCTCCTGAGGTAATCTCCAAAATCGAAGAGCTGCTTGCCTTTGAGATAGCAGGAGACCCTATGACTGGGTTGAAATGGACCCGTATTACCACCGGGAAGATATCTGAAGAACTGAAAACCCTCGATATTCATATCAGTCCTAATACAGTCGCTAAACTATTGAAGGAGATGGGGTTTTCGCTACGAGTAAATCAGAAAAAACTATCTGCTTCTTCGGTACCGCCGCCTATAAGAGATGAACAATTTCGCTATATTGCTAAACTGCGAAAACAGTTTGCTGAACACGGAGCCATGATCATCAGTATTGATACCAAGAAAAAAGAACTGGTAGGCTGGTTCAAGAACCAGGGACAGGTGTGGTCCCGACAGCCTACTGCCGTCAATGATCATGATTTTCGTTCTCAGGCAGAAGGTCTTGCAATTCCCTATGGTATATACGACGTACGGGCCAATCGAGGTATGGTAGTTGTCGGCACCTCTTCTGATACCCCGGAATTCTCTATCGACTGTTTGGTAGATTGGTACACCAAAGAAGGTCGGTGGAGTTATCCGCATACAAAGGAGCTGCTGATTCTTGCTGATGGCGGTGGCAGCAACCGTTCCGGTAGTTATCTCTGGAAGTATGGACTGCAACAAAAGTTATGCGACCATTACGGACTGTCTATC
This sequence comes from Bacteroidales bacterium, assembly GCA_029931975.1. Lineage (GTDB taxonomy): Bacteria > Bacteroidota > Bacteroidia > Bacteroidales. Next base: position 1,585 of record JAOZQY010000308.1, read on the forward strand.
ACAGTCTGTCACTACCCGCCGGGAACATCCAAGTGGAATCCTATTGAGCACCGTCTCTTCAGTGAGATCAGTAAACACTGGGCAGGTAGACCGTTGGATAGTTATGAAACCATTCTCAAGTATTTGAGGACTACAACCACCACTACTGGTTTAAAAGTAACCGCCCTTTTGAATGAAAAACTCTATGAAAAAGGCATCAAAGTGACCAAAGAACAGAAAACATCAATATCGCTTACTTCCCACCATGTTCAGCCAAAACAAAACTATTCACTTCATCCAAAAGAAATCACGATTCATTTGCAAGAGGATTCTTGTGAAGAAATAAATGGACAAGAACTCATGCCTCAAAAACTTTCAACCGGATAAGATCCGGAAGTTATTTTTGCGTCAGCCCAAAGAAGAATTAATGCAGTGGGCAGGTCCTGCCTATAATTACCCATTTACTGAAGAACAAATGCTTATGGAAGTAAATAAAGCAGAGGAAGAATGTTGTTAATTCCCGCATTATTTTCCGAACCATTCCTGCTATATTTTCTTCAGAAAATGACTCGAAGGATCAAAAAATCCCACAGTATCTCTGTGCCTGACAGAAAC
>JAOZQY010000014.1 GCA_029931975.1 Bacteroidales bacterium
GGTTCAATCCCTTCTCATGGCTTATTTCCAGGATGATTAAAGAAAACCACGAGCACCTGGCCGACAGGCAGGTCCTTTCGACAGGAGTCGATTCAGCTCGTTACAGAGCTCAGCTTATGAACCACACCCTGGGTGTGAATGTGTTCCGGCTGGGCAATCAGTTTAATCATTCCTTAACACTTAAAAGATTTAAAATGATGAAAAAGCCAAACAAATCTCCACTGGGGATCTTTAAAATCGCCCTGCTGATCCCTGCTATACTACTTACATTGGGATTAACTACGGGCATGACTCCACAGCAGAAAACAGTTAAAGGGAAAGTTATCTTTGCCGATACCGGAGCACCTGCCACGGGAGCTTCTATCGTTGTCAGAGGTGGTACACTTGGATGCGTTGTGGATAGAGATGGGAGCTTTATGCTCAATGTGGATGGTAACCCTGAACTGGTCATTTCCTTCGTGGGATATAGTTCCCTGACAGTAACAGCTTCCGACATTGGGAAAAAACCTCTGAAGCTTGAAGTGACAAGCTATGAGATGGACCTGGAATCGGTAGCCATGGAAGTAAAGAAAGACGACTCCGGTACTGTTATAATAAGAAATATAGACGGGTCAGAAGCGGACCCGGTATTTGTAGCTGACGGAAAGGTGGTTGAAAGCATTGATGACATTGATCCCGAAAACATTGAGAGTATCAGTGTGATCAAGGATCCAGATGATCCCATGATGAAAAAATACAATGCCAAAAACGGGGTCATCCTGATTAAAACCAAAGACGAAAAGCTCATTCTTTCTCCAAAGGAGTCTAAGGAGCTTGGTGAGAAACATGCCAGCAATGAAACCGAAGAAGAGGTATTTTTCATCGTGGAAGACATGCCCAAGTTTCCGGGAGGCCTTCCTGCCTTAAAAACATATATATACTCAAATCTGGAATACCCTGAAAAAGCCAAAACAGAAGGAATCCAGGGCGAGGCTGTTGTCCGTTTCTTGATCAACGAAAAAGGTGAAGCTGTGAAAGGTGAAATCCTCCGCAGTAGTTACCAGGGATTTGATGCTCCTGCTCTGAAAGTGATCAACGAGATGCCCGACTGGAAACCCGGATCTCAGCGTGGAAAACCGGTAAAAGTCTGGAACGTCATTTCCATCAAATTCAATGACAAAAAGAAATAATCCTGGATAAATAAGCCGATCCAAGTAAAAGAGGCCGTCCTGTTATGGGGCGGCCTCTATATTTTATTGAAGGATTTTCCCTCTGTGATGGTTATAAAAAACTTCCCGCTCAATAAGGAGCACCAGAATGTGCAGAATCTTGATGTGTATCTCCTGAATCCGGTCGGAGTGCTTGCGTCCCTTCACCCTGATTTCACTATCGACCATCCCCGCCAGCAATCCACCCGTTTTCCCGGTCAGCCCAACCACCTTCATTCCCTTTCCCCTGGCTGCCTCTACCGCACGGACAACGTTCATGGAGTTGCCGCTGGTACTAATGGCCAGCAGCACATCACCTTCCTGCCCCAAAGCCTCCACATACCTGGAGAAGATCTCATCGAAACTGTAATCGTTAGCGGTGCAGGTAATATGGGAAGGATCGCTTATACTGATAGCCGGAAGTGCGGGGCGCTTCTCCCGGAATACTCCTGAAAGCTCTTCAGCAAAGTGCATGGCGTCTGTCATGGAACCCCCGTTGCCACAGGAGATTATCTTTCTGCCATCCTGAATGGCCTCCACCATAATGCTTGCCGTTTTTTCAATGGCTTCAATGTTTTCAGACTGACTGATAAATTCTTCCAGCACCTCCCGTGCTTCATTTAGATTCTCCTGGATCAAAGCCTTCATACTCCCAAAAGTAAAAAACCGTTTCGACATTGCAGACTTAATCGTTAACTTTACAGGCTAAACAAATGCATTATGGGAATGCCCAGGTTTATAAAACTGCCAGGTCACAATCAATTCAATTATTCCCCCAGGTACTGGGACCCGGAAAAAGAGGCAAGGGATGCGAGGATCAGGCAGATCAAGCAGGAGATGGGAATTGAGGTTCCTTTCGATTCTAACCGATCGACCATCAGAAGGGGCTCAATCCGGCAGGTCCGTCAACAGGCCAATGTCAAAGCTAAGCGTAGTTCCAACATCAGGCTGTTGGTTATTCTGGCCATCCTCTTCCTGATTGCCTATCTAATATTCTTTAAGTAGATGTCAGAGATCATCCACGTGCTGAGTGATGCGGTTGCCAATCAGATCGCAGCAGGAGAGGTTATACAGCGGCCCGCTTCAGTAGTGAAGGAATTAATGGAAAATGCAGTGGATGCAAAGGCAAGCATCCTCAAAGTAATTATTATAGATGCCGGCAAGACCCTTATTCAGGTAGTTGATAATGGATGTGGAATGTCGGAAAAAGATGCTGAGCGTTGTTTTGAGCGCCACGCCACCTCGAAAATTTCCAGTGCCGACGACCTCTTTTCAATCCGAACAAGGGGATTCAGGGGAGAAGCACTGGCCTCCATGGCAGCTGTTGCAGAAGTAACACTCAAAACACGTCAGGAGGCTAATGAACTGGGCATCCATATCCGTATCGCAGGATCGAAGTTTGAATCGAAAGAAGCTGTCCAGGCACCAACAGGCTCCAACTTCCAGGTCCGAAACCTTTTCTTCAATGTACCGGCCCGGAGGAAATTTCTAAAGAGCGATCAGACCGAGCTGCGACATATTATCCATGAATTTAACCATGTGGCACTTACCCACCCGGAAGTTGAATGTTCACTGATCCATAACCAATCGGAGATCTTCCAGCTTCCCGCTAGCAACCTGAGACAAAGGATCATCGGAGTCTTTGGCAAATCGGTCAACAGCTACCTGATCCCGCTCGAATCAGAAACCACCCTGATCAACATTGATGGATTTATCGGGAAACCCGAACATGCACGGAGAACCTATGGCGAACAGTTCTTCTTTGTGAATAACAGGTATATCAAGCATCCCTATTTTCATAAGGCTGTTATGAATGCATATGACCAGATTCTGGCGGCCGACCATTTTCCCTCCTATTTTATCTATTTCACCATTGATCCGTCTAAAATTGATGTGAATATCCACCCCTCTAAAACGGAAGTTAAATTTGAAGATGAACGGGCCATCTGGCAGATGCTTCTGGCTTCGGTAAAAAAGGCCATCGGAAAAAACAATCTGTCGCCATCACTTGATTTCAGTAAGGAAGGGGTCATCGATATACCAGTGCTATCTAAAGATACCGAGATCAGGCAGCCAGCCATTGATACCAACCCGGCATACAATCCCTTTGAAGGAGAGGACAACTATGACCGGGAAAAGCGTTCCACCCCCTACCAGGATAAACGCTTTGAAGGCTGGGAACAACTATTCGAACCTGCACATGGAATGCCATTTAATACTCAGAAAAACCTGCAGGTAAAAAACAAATATATCCTGTCGCCTGTTAAATCAGGTATCATGCTTATCGATCAGCGCAGAGCTCACGAACGCATTCTTTATGAGCAGATGTTAAGGGCACAGGAAAATAAGGAGCCCCTGGCTCAGCAATCCTTGTTTCCCCAAACCATTAGCCTGAATGCAACCGATTACCTGGTGTGCCTGGAAATGATGAAAAGTCTTGAACAACTGGGATTTGATATTCGCGACTTTGGAAACAACAGTGTAGTAGTGCACGGCTTTCCATCAGAAATGAAACCTGCAGGTGCAGGTGACACTATTGAGTTAATGATTGAACAGTATAAATCCTTGAAAGGATTAAATAATACAGAACATTCTGAACGCGTATCACGTGCTGCAGCAAAAGCATCGGCCATTCACTACGGTAAACAGCTTACCGATATTGAGATGCAGGAACTAATTGACCAGCTGTTTGCCTGCGAAAATCCCAACCATTCACCCTCAGGAAAAACGATCGTCAGGATCATTGATCTTGAAGAGTTAGACTCCTATTTTAAAGATTAGTATTATGAATCGATTTTATAGCGGAAGATTAAGCAATACTCCCCCGGTTACAAAAAACCTGATCATTATTAATGTAGTGATGTTAGTGGCTGCCATGTTCTTCGAACGGGCAACCAGGGTCAACCTGAATGCTGTTCTGGGAATGTTTTATATTCAATCTCCCTTTTTCGCGCCGTGGCAGATCGTTACGCATATGTTTATGCATGGTGGAATTGCCCATATCTTTTTTAATATGTATGCCTTATGGATCTTCGGGAAAACCCTGGAGAGTGTCTGGGGAAGCAAAAGGTTCCTAATATATTATCTGATAACCGGACTAGGTGCAGCATTTTTCCATCAACTTGTGAACTATATTCAGTTTGCTCCCGATATAGCTGCATTAAAAGCAGCTTATTCGGTTGACAGGATAAACCATGCACTAATTAATGAAATCTTACAGCCCGGCAACCAGTTCTATGAAATCGGGCGAAACCTGATCAGGCCAACCGTTGGTGCCTCTGGGGCCGTCTACGGGGTTTTGCTGGCATTTGGAATGCTGTTTCCAAATACACCCCTGTATTTAATGTTCATCCCTATCCCGATCAAAGCAAAATGGATGGTCATTGGCTTTGGTGTACTCGAACTCTACCTGGGTATTACACAGAGCGGAGGCAACATTGCCCATTTCGCCCACCTGGGTGGTATGATTTTTGGATTCTTCTTAATCAGATATTGGAACAAGTTTACCAAAAACTTCTATTAATTAACTGATTAAATGAGTATAACAAACGAAATAAAAGAGTCATTCAAAAAAGGGACCACTCTTCACAAGCTAATATATCTGAACCTGGGACTCTTTCTGGCAGTACAAATTGTCAGGATAGTGCTTTTCCTGTCAAATTCATATGATCTGTTTCCAGGATTCCTGAATTACCTGGCAGTCCCTGCCAACCTGGAGGTGCTTGCAAAACGTCCATGGACCCTGATCACCTACATGTTCCTGCATGTGGATTTTATTCATATCCTTTTTAACCTCCTGTGGTTATACTGGTTCGGAACAATCTTTATCCAGGAACTTGGACTGAAAAAACTGCTCAGCACTTACCTGCTGGGAGGTCTGACAGGAGGAATCTTCTATGTGATATTCTATAACCTCTTCCCTGTTTTTGAAGGGGTCAGGGGAGAATCCGTTGCTCTTGGAGCTTCTGCTTCTGTAATGGCTGTAGTTGTTGCTGTAGCCACTTACCAGCCCAACAGAAGAATGCATCTTGTACTGATCGGACCTGTTAAGATTATCTACATTGCCCTGGCCATGTTTGTATTTACTTCCTTGGTTGACTTTTCAGTAAATACCGGGGGGAAAATAGCACATATCGGGGGAGCGCTCACCGGATTCCTGTTCGCCTACTATTACAGGCGGGGTAAGGACATTACCAAAGGCTTTGACCGGTCCATGGACAAAATTGCCACCTGGTTCAAACCCGGAAAAGACAACCTTAAAGTCACCTACAAGCGCAATACCGGGCAAAAACCTCCGGCAGACGATCTTGAGTACAAAAAACAAAAAACACAAGAACAGAAGGAGATCGATCAGATCCTTGACAAGATCTCAAAAGCGGGATATGACAGCCTCTCTTCCAGGGAGAAAGAACTGCTTTTTAAAATGAGTGATAAAAAATAGTTGTGAGTAAGTTTACAGACAGAGTCATCCTGATTCTCAATATCCTGGGTGTTGCCGCACTGCTGCTGGCATACCTGGCTCCGCTGGTGAACCCGGCCAGGATGATTCTCCCTGCACTCTTCGGACTGGCTTACCCTTATTTACTGATGCTGAATCTGGTTTTTCTCTGTTTTTGGCTCACCCGTCTGAAGAAAGAAATCTTCATTTCACTGATAGCAATACTCCTGGGGTGGAACCATCTGAATAATCTTATTCCCCTGAACTTCAAATCTGAAGATATCCCCGCAAATACAACTCAGACACAATTATTAAAGGTGCTCTCATACAATGTAAGGGGTTTCGACATCTTCAGGTGGAATAATGAACCCACGGTAAAAAAAGAGATTTTTGATTTTCTAAAAGCCCAGGAACCCCACCTGGTCTGCTTCCAGGAATACTACACTTCGCCTAAAAAAAGCCAGACTCAAACAAGTATTTCCAATGAACTGAAATATCTGCCTCACAAAGCTGTATACTACACAGCCGACCATAGCAACAAAAACGGATTTGGTATTGCTACGTACAGCAAATACCCCATTCTGAAAAAGAGCAGAATCCCCTTCAATTCCTCCTTTAATGCTGCCATGTATACTGATATCCTGTTCCAATCCGATACCATCAGGGTCTTTAATATCCACCTGCAATCCATCAAGTTCCAGGCAGATAATTATGCTTTTATGGATACGGCACGGCTGACCTACAATACTGAACAGGTAAACGAAATCAGGGCCATCGGCTCCAGGCTAAAGACCGCTTTCACCATGAGAGCCGAACAGGCTCAGATGATTGCCAACTATATCAAAGATTCGCCCTATCCGCTAATTGTATTGGGTGATTTTAATGATACGCCCCAATCCTATGCCTACAGAAAGATTAAAAAAGGTATGCAGGATGCCTTCCGCAGCTCGGGTAAGGGTTTTGGAAATACCTATGAGGGAGAGCTTCCCTCATTTCGCATTGACTATATTTTTTATGGACCTCCTTTTATTTCTTATGAATTCAAGCGAATAAAAACGGATTGCTCCGATCATTATCCGATATCCACCTGGCTTTATTATCCCCGGGAAACTATTCCTGAATAAGTACAGGGAAATCCGGCTGAAAATATTTCTGAAGAAGATAACGTGGCAGGTCTATGACTTTCCTGTCGTAATGGTCAATAATAACTCCATCGGATGTACATATGGCAGAGCTCCTTTCATGCATTAACATATGGTCAGGCGACTTAACTGTATGGGCATCCCCTTCTATTCCCATCTGAACCATATCCTCACAGAGCTCTATTGAAAGTCGTCTGCTATGAGAGACCGGTTCGTCCAGATAATGAATAAAACTCGCTTCCGGCCAACTCTGAAGTACCTCGAGCATCAGGGAAACCGATCGGGAAAACTGGGGCTTGTTGATAATCCTACCCCTCATCTCCCCAGCATCACGTAACATTCCGTCGTTACAAATAAACAGGGGTTTCCCGAGGAGATAATTATTGATGGTGAAAAGAACATTATAGGTATCGATCCTTACCAGATCGCCCTTCTCCACTTCTCCAATTTTATCCCTCCGGAGGGCTGCAAGTCTTGCCGGTGCGATACCCCTGTAAAGTACCTGTCGCATAGTACCCGGCAGCATAAATTTATCGCCTACCAGTTTCAATGAAGCTTTTTGCGGATAGCCATTTGACAGCATCCATAAATAATGCTCAGCTGCCTCATTCATAGAATCAGAAAATGGAGCCTTCATTTTACAAAAGTACTATAAATAAGCTTACCTTTCTGATTAACAGGTGTATAGAATTATTAACAAGACCTTATGCAGACAAATTCACTGTATATGGATTTTATGTATCTTTAATCTTGTAGAACCAAAATGCATTCATCATGAAGAATCTTATAGGAATTATTTTAATGGGATTGATTGTTTCATCCTGTAGTTTGTTTCAAAAGCCATCTATGACACAAGAGCAGATTGATGAAATGGTTGCGGAAAACGATGCTCTAAAAACACAGGTAAACAGCTGCAAAGATCTGGAGGATCAGCTTGCACTTGCAAGAATGCAGGCGGATGAAGCCTTACTTAAACTATCTAATTGCGAAAACGACAATTCGAAGGTTCATATTATTGTTGGCGCATTTAAAAACTCCTCCTACGCAAATGAGTACTCAGCGGAGATGAAGGAGAAGGGGCATGATGGTAAAATAATCGCAGGTCCCTATAGTTTTAACCTGGTAACGGCCAGTTCCCATGAATCTGTAAGGGCAGCACTTAACTCTCTGAACACTATACGGGATAATATTATCGAAACTGCATGGATATACATTGAATAAGTGCTTTGCGCTTATTCAATGCTTATTATGTGCACTAACTAATGAATGCTTCGCATTCGTTTCACGTCCCACTCATAATGAATAGAGGCTGAAATTCAAAGCTTTTAAAATGCGGCCGCAACCTGTCAATATTGTAGTGTTTTTTCACATCAACCAGCTTCTTTGTACTGGTCACCACATCAACCGGGGCATTGTCGTAGCGGCCATTTCTTAATACCACCAATCGTCCATGAATTCCCTTTAGAATCAGGTCCAGGGCCAGGTTCCCATAGGCCATGGGGACAATGGAATCAATGGCATCAGGATCGCCTCCGCGTACCAGGTACCCCAGGTGCTGGTTAATCACATTAATAGCCACTCCTTTGTTATATTTCGCTGACTCAATTTTTATCCCATTGGCTACCGAGGTGCCAATTCCCCCCAGTTTTGCATGGCCGTAGGCATCCTTCTCCCCATCTTTAAACATCATCTCATCCATTCCCTTAAAGGTAGCCCCCTCTGAAACCAGCACCACAGAGTAATTACTTGGATTTTGAATGCGGTCCTCCACAAGCAGTTCAGCCAGATGAGATATGTCAAACTGGTGTTCCGGAATCACACAACGGTTAGCAGCCCCGGCCATGGTCGGTATCATGGCTGTAAATCCAGCATATCTTCCAAAGACCTCCATCACCAGGATCCGCTCATGGGAGCCTGCCGAGGTCCGCAATGTATTGGTCATATTGATGGTCCGGGTCACACAGGTACTGAAACCAATACAGTAATCGGTACCCGGCACATCGTTATCCATGGTCTTTGGTATGGCAATCACCTTAAAACCCTCCTTGTACAGTCGTACCCCGTAACTCAAAGTATCATCTCCACCAATGGGTATCAGGTAGTCAATGCCCAGAAAGGCCAGGTTCTCCAGGACCTCCGGGGTCAGATCATTGCTTTCCTTATTGTACTTTTCTTTCAGATGAAAAGGCACATTCTCCTTTTTTATCCTGCTTGGATTTACCCTGGAAGTATGCAGAAAAGTTCCGCCTGTTCGTCCGGCCTTATTGACTATCTGTTCGCTGAGAACATCAAAGTGTTCACTGTTGTCAGCATTCTTGTCCCTGATGATCTCCGTAATACCAGACCAGCCTTTTCTAAGACCAATGACCTGGTATCCCTCCCGGAGGGCACGAATGGTAACGGCACGAATAGCCGGATTCAATCCAGGCACATCCCCGCCCCCAGTTAATAATCCTATGGTCCCTTTTTTCCTGTTCCCCTGCGCCATGATTTTTATTTTAAATTTAACTCAATAATCGATACAAATCAATGCCAGGGGGAGTAGGTCTGTTATTCCCAATTAAGGATCTTCATAAAGTCGTAGTCTTCAGGGTTTTTAACATACTTCTTTGCAGCTCTGAAATCCTCTTTAGTGATGTAATGCAGGTTGTTCTTAAAGATCATCTGAACAGAATCAGACTCGATATTCACCAAACGAGGCTTCACCTTGCCATTCTCATCCTCCACATCTTTCAGGTAGAGTGGGGTGATGCTGCCACCGCGGTCGATGGTGGTCATACAACCGGTTTCACCCTTAACAAACAGACTGTAAACGCCCAGTCCAAGACGGGTAGCGTAGGAAAGGTCATAAGCAATGGGCCTGCAGCAACGCAGTTCATAACCAATTTCTTCGGGACGACTCTTAACTGTGATACGCAGGGTTTTCAGGTGCTGCTGGGTAAGCATATTAAAAATGTGAGATTTACTTACATTTCCAAGCTCGGGATGACCATGTTCGTCGTAAGTGAAATTGACTCCAGTATCGATAATCTCCTTATCACTCATAAAGTGGAAGACTCCCTCACTGATCATGGCCACGCCGTAATCAATGCCCAGGATTCTCCTTTTCACCATGGAAGAAACCACCATCCTGGTAATTTTATCAAAAGTCATCTTGGTCTTATTGAACATCTCCGGGATAATGATCATGGGATAGTGGCATGCGGTACCAATTCCAAATGCCAGGTGACCGGCTTCACGTCCCATGGCACTGACTACAAACCAGTTTCCACTGGTTCGGGCATCTTCATAGATAGTGGTTGAGAGACGCACCCCCTCCTCCTTGGCAGAATGGTATCCAAAAGTCGGGGTACCCTCAGGCAAAGGCAGATCGTTATCAATGGTTTTGGGTACGTGAATATTTTTCACATCCATTTTTTCCCTGGCCAGGAATTTGGCCAGGCGATTAGCCGTGGAAGCTGTGTCATCCCCACCAATGGTAACCAGCAATTTCACATTGTTCTTCTTGAAAAAATCAACCTTGAACTCTTCATCCTTGGGCTTATACCGGCTCATTTTTAAAGCTGATCCTCCCCTGCTATAGATTTGATCGGCATATTCGAAATCAAGAAATTCAAATGCGGGTTCTTCAGAGAACAGACTTTTATATCCCCCGTTAAGCCCGAGAACATTGTACCCGTTTCTGGTAAATATCTTGGTCACTGAACTTATTACAGTATTGATTCCGGGGGCAGGTCCGCCTGCACAAAGTATAGCTATAGCTTCTTTCATGGTAACATCGTTATTGAATAATAGAAATATCTGATTAATTGTAATATGAAGCCGTGAAAATACGCAAAAATGAAATATAATCCATTTAAGAAATGATCTAAATTACTCCCTTTTATTCTTAATTTTGTATGGATTTTAAATGGCCTATGAGTTGCTTATCGCACATTCCGGAAAACATCAATAATTTCTTCCTGATCCGGTGGATCAGGTGGCTACTCATTGCCATTTTATCGGTACCAATAAAACTCTATCAGTGGATCATCTCACCGGCTCTTCCAAAAACCTGCAGGTACTATCCAACCTGCTCCGAATACGCCATTGAGTCACTAAAAATTCATGGCCCGATCAAGGGGCTTATCATGGGAACAAAAAGGATTCTTAGCTGTCATCCTTGGGGCGGCCACGGACATGATCCTGTTCCGCCAAAAGGCACCTCCCTTTATAAGATTCTAAAGCCCGGCAGACAATGAAAAATATAGTCCTAATCACATTTCTGTTCTTTCTGCTTGGTGCCTGTGGCACAAAGAATATTACCTCGGACAAACCGATGATCAGTGTAAGTATACTGCCCCAGCAATATTTCATTGAACAGCTGGCCGGCGACCTGGTGGAGATCAATGTCATGATCCCTCCGGGTGCGAGTCCTGCCACCTACGAACCCAGTGTTTCCCAACTAGGAAAATTAGATCGCTCGGATGTATATATGCGCATAGGATATGTGGGATTCGAACGGAGCTGGATGGACAGGATCATCAGTGTGAATCCGGATATGAAAATTGTGGATCTTTCTGAAGGGGTAGATATCATCATGGAAGATAGCGGAGAGAAGGAAGATCATCATGGACATGCACATCATGGAAGCGATCCCCATATCTGGATGTCAACATTCAATGCCAGGATCATTGCCCGGAACATCCACAACGAACTGGTGCTGCTGCTCCCCGGGGAGAAAGAATACCTCTTAGACAGATTTGATCAATTTTCACTCTCTCTGGACTCACTGCACCACACGATCAGCAGCAAACTTGAAAGTATTGAAAACAGGAAATTTATGATATACCACCCGGCACTTACCTATTATGCAAGGGATTACGGATTGGAACAATTTTCTCTCGAGATTGAAGGAAAAACACCTTCTCCAGGTTATCTAAAAGAGATGTGCGATCTGGCCATTGACAATCACATATCAAAAATCTTTATACAGAGTCAATTTGATCGCAGAAATGCAGAGGTTCTCGCTAATGAAACAGGGTCTGAAATCATCTCCTTTAATCCACTCAACATGCAGTGGAGCGAACAAATGAGCTATATTGCAGAACAACTTAAGTCCTCGAAGCAATGAAGGCACCCCTGATAGAGATAAAAAACTTGGATGTTGCTTACCAGAAGAAACTGGTTCTTTCCAATGTCTCTCTATCTGTATTTGAACATGATTTCATAGGAATAATAGGCCCCAATGGCGGTGGGAAAACTTCACTTATTAAGGCGATCCTTGGATTATTAAAGCCTGTAGGGGGCTCCATCAAACATTCACTACAAAAGTCTGAGATCGGTTACCTTCCCCAGGGAAACCAGGTAGATGAAAGTTTTCCCATAACAGTAAAGGAAGTCATTGCTTCCGGATTGGAACATGGACTGAAAATAAAATTAGGGACAGCCAAAAGCAGGCAACACAAGGTCCACAATGTACTTGAAAAAGTAGGATTGGAAGCATTGGCTTCACGTCCCATCGGTGAGCTTTCTGGAGGAGAATTCCAGCGCACCCTTCTGGCCAGGGCCATTATATCCTCTCCCAGCTTACTGGTTCTTGATGAGCCCGACACACATGTGGACAACCAGTTCGAAACAGAGCTATATGCCCTGTTAAAGGAGCTGAACGAAAGCATTACTATTTTGCTGGTTTCGCACGATATCGGGATCATCTCCCCCTATATAAAAAGCATAGCATGTGTGAACCGCGATCTTTACTACCATGCATCCAATGAAATCAGCGAAGATCAACTGAAGGTCTATAACTGTCCCATCGAAATCATTGCCCATGGCCCGGTGCCACACAGGGTCATTAAAGAACATATTCACAAGTAGGATGGACCTTCTGCACCTGTTTAAATATGACTTTTTTCAACATGCAGTACTTGCTGCTCTGCTCATGTCAATCACTTGTGGGATTATCGGCACCTATATCGTTTCAAGACGCATGGTATTCATCAGCGGAGGCATCACCCATGCCTCCTTTGGAGGGGTTGGCCTTGGTTACTATCTGGGTTTCCCACCTCTGGCCGGAGCAGCCATCGTAGCAGTACTTGCGGCACTGACTACCGAGAATCTTACCCGGCGTAAAGTGCTTCGAAACGATTCTATTATCGCCATTCTCTGGTCGCTTGGGATGGCCATCGGCATTATCTTTATATACCTGAGCCCGGGCTATGCCCCAAACCTGATGAGCTATCTTTTTGGAAGTATTATCACAGTTACCTCTACAGACCTCTGGCTTATGCTTGCCCTGTCAATCACCGTTACTGCAATTTTTACCCTGCTATACAGACCCATATTGTATGTTGCATTTGATGAGCAATTTTCCCGAATCAGGGGAATCCCTGTAATGTTCATCAACTACCTTCTGATAGTTCTTGTGGCCCTGACCATCGTATTAAGTATCCGTATTGCAGGAATCATCCTGGTACTTTCCGTTCTAACCATACCTCAGAATATTACCAACCTATTTACAAAGCGCTTCAGTCATATTATGATTGGCTCCGTCGTATTGGGATTTATTGGATCCTTGCTGGGACTGATTCTATCTTATTACATGGATATCCCCTCAGGTGCATGCATCATTTTTACTCTGGTGATACTATACATGATGGCCCGACTCATTAAAGTTGTTAATTTTGGAAGATGAATTTAAAGGAAACAATAGAAGCCGCATGGGATGACCGTGCACTTCTCACCGACAATAAGGTACAGGAAGCCATTCATAAGGTAGTTGAGCAGCTGGACAAGGGAGTTCTGCGGGTAGCGCAAAAAGAATCTGATGGCTGGAAAGTCAACGACTGGGTCAAAAAAGCTGTTATCCTTTATTTTCCCATTCGGAAAATGGAGACCATAGAGGCTCCCCCCTTTGAGTTTCATGATAAGATTCCTCTAAAACATGGCTACAGGGCTATGGGCGTTCGGGTTGTTCCCCACGCCATAGCCAGACATGGTGCATATATCTCCAAAGGAGTTATTATGATGCCCTCTTATATTAACATTGGAGCTTATGTGGATGAAGGAACTATGGTCGACACCTGGGCAACAGTCGGATCATGTGCCCAGATCGGGAAAAATGTTCACCTGAGCGGTGGCGTTGGCATCGGTGGCGTACTGGAGCCGATTCAGGCTGCTCCGGTCATTATTGAAGACAACTGTTTCATCGGTTCCCGAAGCATCGTAGTGGAAGGTGTCAGAGTAGAATCTGAAGCGGTCCTTGGAGCCAATGTGGCCATAACCAATTCCACAAGGATTATTGATGTGACCGGGACCAAACCGGTGGAGATGAAAGGTGTAATTCCTGCACGCTCGGTGGTTATTCCCGGATCCTATACCAAATCGTTCCCGGCAGGCAATTTCCAGGTGGCCTGTGCCCTGATTATCGGCCAGCGAAAACCCTCAACAAACCTGAAAACTTCTCTGAATGATGCACTCAGGGAATACCAAGTGACTGTATAATGCGGATTGGATTTGATGCAAAACGAGCTTATAATAACTATAGCGGCCTGGGCAACTACAGCAGGTACATCATATCCAATATCTGCCGGTTTTTTCCCGAGAATGAATACTTTCTATACACTCCCGGAATTCCTGATGTAGATTTGTTCAATGAACCAGATAGAGCAATAATCAGACAACCCGGAGGGCCATGGCGCAGGTCCGGATCCTTATGGCGCAATTTCAGAGTCTCTCATTTACTGAATAAGGATGCCATTGATCTGTTCCATGGCCTGAGCAATGAGTTACCACAAGGAATCCACAAAAGCAGGGTCAGGTCCCTTATTACCGTACACGACCTGATATTTATGGAGCGCCCTGAGCTTTACAAAACCATCGACCGAAAAATTTATGAAAAGAAGGTCCTCTACGGAACCCGTGTTGCCAGCAGGATCATAGCAGCCAGCGCGCAAACCAAACAGGATATTATCCGCTTCCTGAATGTGGATGAGTCTAGAATCACTGTGGGTTACCAGGGATGTCACAGGCAATTCTACCACCGGGTAAGCAGTGAATCAATGCATCTTATCCGGCAACAGTTTGCCCTGCCGACACAATACCTGCTCTATGTGGGGACCATTGAAGAGCGTAAAAATTTATTGAAAATTGCGCAAGCACTTCACCTGGGAAAGATTGATTTTCCACTGGTTGTGGTAGGAAAGAAAACTGCCTATTTCAAGCAGGTTAAACAATACATTGACAGCAAGGGAATATCAAATGTCTATTTCCTCGACCAGGTCCAGGCTTCTGACCTTCCAGCCATCTACCAGAGTTCATCTGGCTTTATCTACCCCTCGGCATATGAAGGATTTGGCATTCCCATCCTTGAAGCCCTGAATTCCGGAGTTCCTGTGATCACCTCCAGAGGAGGATGCCTTGAGGAGACCGCAGGAAAAGGAGGATTACTTATTGATCCATACGATCAGGAGGAGATGATCCATGCCATCAGGAAGGTGCTTGAGGACTCTGCTTTACGTGACCGCCTGGTACGCGAAGGAGGGGCACATGCCCTGAAATTCAGGGAAGAGCAAACCATTCCTTCACTATACAATGTCTATTTGAAGTGCCTACATGATTGATTCCGAAGTCATAAGAGCAGCCGCTGTCATTAAATCGGGCGGCATTATCCTCTACCCGACCGACACCATCTGGGGCCTTGGATGTGATGCCACCAATCCTGAAAGTGTTCGGAACATCTATAAAATCAAGCATCGGGCCGACAGAAAAAGTATGCTGGTACTTGTAAACGACATCAGCATGCTGGAAGAGTATCTTGTTGCTGTCCCCCGGCTGGCACTTGACATCATTAAACGGGCTAAGAAACCAAGCACCATCATCTTTCCCGGGGCCCGAAACCTGGCAGACAAGCTGGTAGCCCCTGATGGATCTATTGGTATTCGCCTGACTTCTGATCCCTTTTGCAAAAAGCTGATCAAAACCACAGGCTTACCAATAGTTTCCACATCGGCCAACATCACGGGAGAAAAATCTCCCGCTACTTTTCATAAGATCCATACCTCCATCCGAGAGCAGGTCGATTACATGGTAAAATGGCGGCAGGATGACATCACCCCAGGCATACCCTCTGCCATCATCAAACTGGAGAGGGATGGCACCATCACCACCCTCCGCCCATAATCACACCCCCGATTAACACTAAACAGAGCAAAAAACAGGCTGCCCGTTTCCAGGCAACCTGCGGATGGTTGTTAAAACAACCGCTCCTGTATCCCCTCCTCTTTGAGGAAGGGGTGCTCCGAATCTTTATAATGATATCACTTTCCCCGATCCGGATGAAACACTGTTCACCCGGGGACTTCCGTGATAATATACTTTCCCGCTACCTGAAATTTTCACATCCAGATCTTCCTTTGCAGTAACTCTCACACTACCCGATCCGCTGATGGCTGCCGATAATTCACTTACCTCAAAAGTTTCCGCATTCACTTTGCCAGAACCACTTATCCTAACATCCATTTCATCTGCGCTTCCGTCAAATAATTCAATATCGCCTGATCCGGAAATACTTACATCCACCTCTTCCATATTCAATTTTACAAATTGAATACTTCCACTTCCCGACATGGAAAGATCCATCTCATCACTGGTAATCGCTTCGCCTGATTTAAAATCGGCAGAGCCGGAAATCCTCACAGCCTCAAGCGTTTTGGAGGTGATATAGATGCTTAGCTTTGAACGCCTGATCCGCCAGTCATCATATTTGACCTGCAAAAAGCCATCTTTAACTTTGGTAATCAAATCATTTACTTCTCGAGCCTCTCCCTCAATCCTTATCTCATGAGTATCGCCAGGTGTGTAATAAACATCAGCACTCACACTGATTCCAATGCCACTGAATGTATCCAGTTTTCTGACATCCTCTTTGGGAACATCGGGCATCATGAAACTATTTAAAAGAAGCAGACTAATAACTGCAAGCATGGGGTTCACTACTTTTTTCATTATTCTGTTTTTTGGTAATATAAGATTTAACCTAAAGACGAAATGAAAAAAGGAATGTTACAGTTCGGTAAGTCCTTTCGGCAAATTAAAATGAATGGATTGTTCTTCGGGGTTGATATGTTTAATGAAGTCCTGTACAGCAGGCACAATCAACTCCTTTTTTTTAGATTGGATAACAAACACCGGATTCATTGGATGGGGAAGATAATCAGCTATTTTCCCAAGCATACCACTTTCCCGGTCATATGCTATGTACCCAACCAGATTCGCCAGTTCGTCCCCTGTTTCTATGGAATTGCCTTGATGACTCGGGTCAAAAAAGAGATGATACCCGCATACCTCCCTGGCAGCATCCAGGGAATCAAGAAATTCAAATTTAATAATGGCCTGATCACGAGATACCAGCTCCACCTCCTCTACGAAAAAAGGAACCCGCTGCCCATCGATATCGATGAACAGCGGGTTATTGGCTTTAATGTGGTTGCCGGCCTGAGGTTCAAGAATTATATTCACTTCCCCCCTGAGTCCGTATGGCTTAGTAATTTTCCCTGCCTTTGCTCCTTCCGGAACCAACATTGTCAGAGTTATTTGTCCTCTTTTTTCTCTTCGGCATCCGCCTTGGGAGTTTCCTCTGCAGGAGTTTCCTCAGCTTTGGCTTCCTCAACCGGTGCAGCTTCCTCTGCAGGAGCTTCCTCAGCTGCTGCTGGTGCATTAGCAGCTTCTTCAGCAGCTATAAGTTCAGAACGCCTCTTGGCAATCTCTGCCGCCCTGGCCTCCTTGATCTTGGTTTCCTTCTCCAGTCGACTCTTATCTAGATTATCCTGAGTGGATTGAATTTGATCCTTCTTAGCCTGGACTTTCTGTTCTTTTTCAGTCATCCATGCCTGGAACCTCTTCTCAGCTTCAGCTTCGTCGAATGCTCCTTTTTTCACACCATCAAGCAGGTGCTTCTTGTACAATACTCCTTTGTAGGATAAGATAGCTCTACATGTATCGGTAGGTTGAGCGCCGTTCTGCAGCCATTCTAAGGCCTTGTTGAAATCCAAAACAATGGTGGCAGGATTGGAATTGGGATTATACTGACCCAATGATTCAATAAATTTACCATCACGTGGCGCCCTGCTATCAGCAACTACAATAGAGTAGATCGCTTGAAATTTACGACCCTGTCTTTGTAATCTGATCTTTGCTGGCATACTCTTTTAATTTTAATTGATAAAAACCTACATTTTTAGCGACCGCAAAGGTAGCATTTATCGTGTATTATGCAAAGATTCTGAAGGTTTTAAACGAATGAAGAAGGAATGTCAGGGGAAAGACGTCTGGCAGACTTACTTTACCTTACGATTATCTTCTTGGTCAGCATCTTGCTCCCCAGCTCTATTCTGAGAAAATAGATGCCGGAAGAGGGACTCTCCAGGTCCACTGTAGCTGTTACCGATGTTGCACCTGTAACAAAGTCCTCTGAAATATTTTTCACCTGTTTTCCAGTGATATCAAACACCTTTGCGCTTATATTCTCTTTACCATTATAATTAAAGCTCAACTTGAACCTCCCATCGGATGGATTCGGGAAAATCTTCACTTCGCTGACAGTTTGTTCACGCCTGGCAGGATCTTCATCCGGAAGCAGGGCCGAATGTGGAAAAAGGTAAGTGGAAATAAATATACTACCCAGTAAAATTCCCATAAACAGTATAGTAGACTTTTTCATGCTACAGTTATACGCAAAAACCCTGCCAATAGTTTTAAAAAAACCGGCCAATAAATTATTAACAGCGTAATTTCGTGGCACTATTTAGCCTAACTTTACTTTCCATGTTTTTGATTTTTGACACCGAAACCACAGGGCTTCCCAAAAGAAATAATGCTGCTATTTCTGAGATAGATAACTGGCCCAGAGTAGTGCAAATTGCCTGGCAGTTACACGACGAAAGCGGCGATCTTTCCGAGCACCACAACCTTCTGATACAGGCCGATGGATTTGAAATCCCTTATTCAGCTGAAAAAATCCATGGAATTTCTACAGAGAAAGCCCGGAAACATGGTATACCACTTATTGAAGCACTTAGAGAATTTAACGAATCGGTTTCAAAAGCCACCATCCTTGTAGGTCACAACATACGCTTTGATATCAACGCGCTTGGTGCAGAGTTCATCAGGAGCGGAGTGGCCACAGATTTCCTGGAGAAGAAACAGGTATGTACCATGCGCCAGAGTACCGATCATTTGAAACTTCCGGGAGGACGGGGCGGAAAATTCAAAGCGCCCAAACTGATGGAACTCTATGAATACCTTTTCGAGGGGCAGTTCATGGAGGCCCACAATGCAGCTGCCGATGTGGAAGCCACCACCAGGTGCTTCTTCGAATTGCTCAGAAAGAGAGTTATCACCCCCGAATCCCTGGGACTCACCCCGGCCCGGTACAGCCTGTTTATTTCAAAGAACCAGGGAAAGATCGGCCCTTACGGACTTACCCATCGTTCAAATTGGGAAGAAGAAGTACAACAGGCCGAGATAGAAACTCCGCCCGCTGAGCAAACTACTGAAAAACCAGTCGATACCGGGTTCTGCCACCTACATGTGCATACACAGTACTCCATCCTGGACGGGGCAGCCAGCATCCCCGAACTTCTGAAAAAAGCGATTGACGATGGCATGCGTGCCGTAGCCATTACCGATCATGGGAATATGTTTGGCGTCAAAGCCTTCCATCAAGAAGCCACCAGGCGGGGAATCAAACCCATTCTGGGATGTGAAGCTTATATTGCCAACAGGGAAAGGCATTCAAAAAAGGATAAGAACCAGGACGGATTTAATCATGTTGTCCTTCTGGCCAAGAATCACAAGGGCTACCAGAACCTGACCGCCATGATTTCACTCGGGTGGACCGAAGGTTTCTACTATAAGCCCCGGATCGACCGTGAACTACTGGAGAAGTATCATGAAGGCATCGTCTGCCTCTCTGCATGCCTGGGGGGAGAGATTCCGCAGGCCATCATGAACAAGACCGTGGAGGAAGCCGAAAAAATAGCCCTGGAGTACAAACGCATTTTCGGTGAGGACTTCTACCTGGAATTGATGCGGCACCGTACCAGCGATCCGGGAATGAATAAACTGGTTTTTGATGACCAGGTATTTGTAAATCGCACCCTCCTTAAACTGGGACAAAAAGTGGGTATCAAATGCGTAGCCACCAATGATGTCCACTTTGTGAACATGGAGGATGCCGAAGCACACGATCACCTGATTTGCCTGAATACTGGTAAGGACCTGGACGATCCCACCAGGATGCGCTACACCAGGCAAGAGTGGTTCAAAACCCAGGCCGAAATGCTGGATGTGTTTTCGGACCATCCTGAACTTCTGAACAATACCCTGGAGGTCGCCAAAAAGATTGAACGGTACGAACTGAACACCAATCCGGTGATGCCTTACTTCCCACTGCCCGAAGAATTCGACAATGAAGATAAGTACCTGAAGCATATTACCTACGAAGGGGCCGCCTTGCGCTACCCTGAAATCACAGAAGAAATAAGGGAGCGCATTGATTTTGAACTGGGAACCATACAGAGAATGGGGTTTCCCGGCTACTTTTTAATTGTTCAGGACTTTATTTCCGCAGCCCGCGACATGGGTGTTTCGGTAGGGCCCGGAAGGGGATCGGCAGCTGGTTCAGTGGTGGCCTACTGTTTAAAGATTACCGATATTGATCCCATCCGGTACGACCTGCTGTTTGAAAGATTTTTGAACCCCGATCGTATCTCGATGCCTGATATCGATATCGATTTTGATGAAGATGGTAGGGATGAAGTGCTCAAATGGGTGGTAAAAAAATATGGTCACGACAGGGTGGCACATATTATCACCTTTGGATCCATGGCAGCCAAAATGGCCATCCGTGATGTGGCCAGGATCCAGAAACTCCCACTGCCCGAAGCCGATCGCCTCGCCAAAATGATTCCCGATCGACCCGGCACCACTTTTGCAAAAGCCTTTGAGGAAGTTGCCGAGTTAAAAGCCGAGATTGACTCACCCAACCCACTGATATCCAATACACTTCGCATTGCACAACGCCTGGAGGGCTCGGTTAGGCAAACGGGTTTGCATGCATGCGGCGTCATCATCGGGAGAAACAGCCTGATCGAACATCTGCCTGTCTGTAAATCGAAAGAATCTGAACTTCTGGTCACTCAGTTCGACGGACATTTTGTGGAAGATGTGGGAATGTTAAAGATGGACTTCCTGGGTCTGAAAACCCTGTCGATCATCAAGGATGCCCTTGACAATATCAAATTGTCAAGGGGCATTGAAGTTGACATCGACAATCTGCCCATGGACGACCAGGCTACTTTCGACCTTTATTCAAGGGGGGATACCACAGGGCTCTTCCAGTTTGAATCGCCCGGAATGAAAAAATACCTGAAAGACCTTCAGCCCAACCGCTTTGAAGATCTTATTGCCATGAATGCCCTCTACAGACCGGGTCCCATGGAATACATTCCTTCATTTATCAATCGAAAACACGGAAAAGAGAAGATAGAGTATGATCTCCCCGAGATGGAGGAGTATTTGAAAGACACCTACGGAATCACCGTTTACCAGGAGCAGGTGATGTTGCTTTCCAGAAAGCTTGCAGGATTTACCAGGGGTGAAGCAGATTCGCTTCGTAAGGCCATGGGTAAGAAGATCAAAAAGATGATGGACGAGCTAAAGGTGAAGTTCGAGGAGGGCTGCAAGCAAAATGGACACTCGAAGCAGAAAATTGAGAAAATCTGGACCGACTGGGAGGCATTTGCCCAGTATGCATTTAACAAATCCCACTCTACCTGTTACGCCTATGTCTCCTACCAGACTGGTTACCTGAAAGCCAATTACCCGGCTGAATTTATGGCTGCTGTTTTGAGCAGGAACATTACCGATATCAAAAAGATTGGCGCGTTTATGGACGAATGCCGAAGAATGGGCATCTCCATTCTGGGTCCCGATGTAAACGAGAGTAATGTAAGGTTTACAGTCAACGACAAAGGAGATATACGCTTCGGACTGGGTGCCATCAAAGGGGTAGGCGAAAATGCGGTCAGAAGTATTATTGAGGAGCGAAGCAGCAATGGTCCCTTTGCTGACATCTATGACTTTGTGGAGCGCAACGACCTGCACCAGGTAAACCGGAAAAATTTTGAGGGACTTGCCATAGCGGGGGCACTGGATTGTTTTGATAATATTTCAAGGAGCCAGTACATTGATACACTGGAAGAAGAAGATGCCACATTTATCGAACAGCTAATCAAGTTTGGCAATAAGCTCCAGTATGAAAAAAACACACCCCAGCAAAATCTGTTCGGGGAAACAAGTGCTATTGCCATCTCAAGACCGGAGCCTCCGGGAGTAAATGCCTGGGAAGATATTACTACCTGTAAACAAGAAAAGGAACTCCTGGGCTTCTATCTCACTTCCCACCCCCTGGACAGATACCGCCTGGAGATCAATGCTTTTTGCCCCAACAAACTGAATGAATTATCTGACCTGCAACAGTTCAGGGGTCGGGATGTGGTGTTCTGCGGCATGGTAAAGAGCGTCAGGGACGGAGTGGACCAGTGGCGCAATAAACCCTATATGCTTGCCCAGTTGGAAGATTACACAGATACATATAACCTGCGGCTAAAAAATGACGATTACGTCAACTTCAAACAGTATTTCCTCCCCGATGTTGCAGTGATGATCCGTGCAACTGTCAACGAATGGAGCCCCAGGGAGGAACCCCGGAAAAAGATCTATTCACTGAGACTGAAGATGGTTCATATGCTCGCCGATGTGCGTGAAAAACTGGTCAAGTCAATTGATGTCTCCCTGAATATTAACCAGGTTTCAAGTGAACTTATTGATTCTTTTGAACGTTATACCGTAAATGAAAGTGGAAAGATTCTGAAATTCAAAATTTATGATCCTGAAACCAATATGAGGTTGAATCTATTCTCTCGCAACAAGCAGGTACTGCTTAACGATGAATTTATCAACTTCCTTCAGGATAATCCGTGCTTTGAATTCCGCCTTGCATAAGTTTTTTTTTATATTTTTGAGCGATAATATTTAATACATAAATTTTTACCAATGGCATTAGAAGCAAGCGATAGCAATTTCGAGGAACTGGTACTGAACTCTGACAAACCTGTAATAGTAGATTTCTGGGCTGAATGGTGTGGTCCCTGCCGCATGGTAGGACCCATTGTTGAAGAAGTTGGTGTGGACTATGATGGCAAGGCAGTAGTAGCCAAGGTAGATGTGGATAGCAATCCAGGCATCACTGCCAAATATGGCATCAGGAACATTCCCACCATTCTCTTTTTCAAAAATGGTGAAGTTGCAGATAAGCAGGTAGGTGCCGTACCCAAAAGCACCATCGTAGGGAAGCTGGAGCTTCTTCTTTAAAAGCGTCTGCCGATGACCAGGATATCATCCAGCTGATCCAGGTCACCCCTCCATTTCTCAATGGTGTTATCAAGAATAACACGCTGTTGCAACATGGATTCTGCCTGGACCTTCAGGATAGTCTCCTTCAGGTTCTTGTACTTGAACTTTTTCATCAGTTCTCCTCCAAACTGGTCCGCATAACCGTCAGAGAAAAGGTATACAGTATCGCCTGGCTCTATGTCAATCCTGTGAGTCTTAAAAACCATGTCGGTATTAAAGCCTGATCGTCCTATGGACTGTTTATCGGCTTTTGTTTCCAAAATCTCACCATTCCTGACAAGGTAGAGGGGATTGAAGGCACCCGAGTATTCCAGGTATTTCTCCTTGCGGTCATAAGCGACCAGCGCCAGGTCCATGCCATCATAAATATCCCGTGAATCGCTTCTGGTATGGAGAGTGTTAACTACCTCCTTATTCAGTTGGTTCAGGATCTTTCCCGGCTCCAGAATTCCGTACTCCCTGACTATTTTTGTAAGTGAATTATGACCTATAATAGACATAAATGCTCCCGGAACGCCATGACCAGTGCAATCCACCGCAGAAAAGAATTCCTTATCGCCCACCTCTGTAAACCAGTAGAAATCGCCACTCACAATATCTTTGGGCTTAAAAAGAATGAAGGTATCCGGGAAGGGTGAATTTTCCGGAAGAATGGCAAACTGAATGCGCTTGGCATACCTGATACTATCGGTAATATCCTTGTTTTTCCGGGTCAGCTCCTCCTTCTGGGCCATCACAATAGCCGTACGATCCTTGACCCGCTCCTCCAGGATTATATTCTCCCGTTTCAGTGCCTTCTCCCTGATTTTAATGTAGGAAAGGAAAATAATTCCAAGCACCAAAAGCATTGATAAAATAAAATACCAGGTCATGTAGAAAGGTGGCCTTATCTCAAACCGGAAAGAGGCCGGCTCTTCATTCCAGACACCTGTACTACTCCTTGCCCTGACAAGAAAAGTATACTTGCCATGCGGGAGCGCCGGATAGTTAACTCTGGTTTGCTGACCGGGAGGGCGCCAATCCTGGTCAATCCCTTCCAACATGATCTGGTAACGAACCTCATCCGGATTGAGGGTAATGACTCCATACTCAAAGATGATGGAGTTCTGCCTGTATGTGAGACGCATTCCCTGGTTCATGCCGACTGAAAGTTGATTCACCTGCATCCCGGTGATTTGGATTGACGGAGAACCGGCAACAGGCACCTCCCTGGAGGGGTGGTAACGGGTGACTCCCTTTACCGTGCCAAACCATAGGCTGCCGGCCTGATCAACAATGCTTGCTCCGGGCTTGGTCTCAATCCCCACAAAGCCGCTCCTGGAGGTATAGGAGAAGAACCTTCCCTCCTCTCTGTTATAAATATTCAATCCTTTGTTGGTCCCCAGGTAAATATTGTTGTATTGATCAAGGTTTACCAGATGAATAAGATTTGCAAGGAGTCCACCCTCCTCAACGGTATAGATCTGCTTCACCAGATTCCGCTCCGGATCAAAGCAGATCACCCCCCTGGTCATGGTACCAATCCAGAGAGCTCCCTCCTGATCCTCCATAAATGCGCTCGGGGTAAATTCAAATCCCAGATACACTGGCCAAAGCTTACCAGTTCGCATAAGGGTGACCCCTCTCCCCTCTGACCCGATCCAAACCCGCTTTTTACCGTCCACATAGAGGGCAGAAACAACATTGCCTAACAGTCCATCCCCCTGGGTATATTTGATTGCTGTATCTGCTTCTATATCATACATCACCAGCCCTTCAAGCGTTCCCACCCAAAGATGGTTATCCTTATCCAACTCCATGGCGGTAACCTGGTTCAAATTAATATATCTGTTTAATCCCTGAGCTTGGATATACCCCCTGGTTCTGCTGAAACTGGCAACCCCACTGTTCATGGTTCCGATCCAGACCGTGCCCTGGCGATCCTCTTTCAAAAAATTGATCTGTTCCCCGGCAAGTGCTCTAAAATCATGGATGGAGCCACCAAGGTGCTCAGGATCAAGAATGCTGATTCCCTCATTTGTTCCAAACCAAAAGGAGCCGTCAGCTCTTTGGAGAATGGAGCCCACCTGTGAGCCAATCAGTCCATCCTCTTTAAAATAAGAGGAAAAAGCATCTCCTTTGTAAACACAGAGCCCATTTTCATTGGTTCCGAACAGCATGTTCCCTTCGGCATCTTCCATTATCGACCAGACCTTCATACCGGGAAATCCGTTCTTCTTGCTGTACAGATGCATCTGATCATCCGTATCAATGCGTACCACACCATCCTCAAAAGTGCCCACCCAGATATTGCCCTCACTGTCTTCGAAAAGTGAACTAACCCAGTTGGAGCTTAACCCGGCCTTGACCAGGTCATACATCACTGTACTGTCAAAATTAGGATTATAGCGATAAAGTCCGCCGTGATACTTGCCGATCCAGGTCCTACCTCTGCGATCTACAAGAATGGAAGTAGTCTGATAAAACTGAGGCACTCCATGAAGTGACAAATTTCTAAAGAGACTACTATCTGCATTAAAAAGCTTCACCCCCTGTTTGGTAACAAAATAGATCCCACCTTCATGATCCAGAAAATGCCCGTAAACCTCACCGGAAAGCTTATCCCCGGCATATTGTTCAAACTCATACTGATCCTTTGGCGCATCGGGGTTCGACAGATTGATCACCCCCGCCCCGGAAGTGGTGAACCAGAGATGATCCGAACTATCCCTGAAAATTGAAGTGACCGTTGCGGTTAGAGGCTCTGAAAAAGGAGTGATTTTACTAAATGAATTTCCATCATAAACAGTGATCCCCCCCCCTGTATGACCAAACCAGATCTTCCCCTGCTGATCCTCGCAAATGGCCCTGACCCCATTCTCTGCCATCCCATCAGCTGTGGAATAATTCAGAAACTGCACGCCGTCAAACCTGGTCGCACCCGCCTGTGTCCCCAACCAGTATACATCATTCCGGTCCTGCATAACAATATATACAGTGGACTGGGCCAATCCATCAGAAACGGAAAACTGGTCGAAATAAAACTGTTGCCCATAAAGAGACAGGGTCAACAATCCAAACCATAAGAGTAATGCCCGTCTGACCATATCCGTTTTAGTAGTCCTTCGGTATAAAGAAGAATGTTCCATCCTCATCTTCCAGTCCGGAAATTTTTCCGAATTGTGGCTTCTGCTGGGTGGTATTTTCGACGGCAGTGGTCACCTTCAATACAATATTCTCGATGGGAACACAATTGTTTGGGTTCTCGATCAACATATTAGCAAAGGTCCTGGTAAACTGACTGTCGTCAACAGCCAGCTCATACCCTGCGGAGGAGAAGACCTGTGAAGATTTGAAACGGGTCGAGCTCCAGTCATCACAATTTCGCTCCTTGATCCCGGAGCGCATAGCCTGATAAAAACTGGGTCCCGATTCACAGGCATCCGTAATTACCAGTGTATGGGTAAGAAAATCAGGATAGACTTGCATGGCTGCTTTCAGCGCATTAATATTGTAGTAAGTAAACTCATCATCCCTGGAGGCATCAACAGGAATCCAGTACCCACTTTGATTGATATATTTTCCATGCCCGGCATACCAGATCAGGAGCGAATTCACCCGGTTGCTCCTGATCATATCCCTTAGCTCAATGGAGAAAAATTTTGAGAGCTCCGCTTTAGACATATTTTTTTTATGAATCACATTGTGTATCTGGTAATTTGCCAGTGCAGAGCGCATCATGGATACATCCTTTGAGGGGCCTCCCAGGCTGGCAAATGAATCGTAGTCCGAATTTTCAATGAAAATAGCCCAGGTTTTGCCCATGGGATTATCATCAAAGGACTGTGCATCACGATTCAGTTTATACTCGATTTCTGAGCTGTTACCAAATTCGTCTACAGCTGTCACAGTGATCCGGCTCTTATTGTTTACACTAACATAAGCTGTGAAACTGGGATTCAGGTCACTGGGAATATAACTGGCCATCACACTGTCGATGAAAATTTTGGTTATCCTGCTCTCATCTCTAATTTTTCCTTCCATATAGATCATGGGATCGTTGTTATCAAGGTAGAGAATATTGCTCTCCGAACCATAGGGAGCTATCATGTTAACAACAGGAGGATCTATTTCAGTACGCCTGATTGGGAAAATTGCAGTCTCTGTATTGCCATAAACATCAGATACCTGCACGGTCACCTGATTAGTACTGGTGAGATTTACGCTGGCCAGAAACTTGAATCCCTCCTCAGTTGCTTCTACCGGCACATTGAATCCATTCACTTGCAGTGATTCGATACCACTTTCATCTGTAATCTGGCCCGTTACATTCAGCAAAACGATCTCCTTTGAAACATCAATGGCATTTGCATCATTGGAAGGAGGATCTAACAGCACTACCATCGGTTTGTTTTCCTCGCGGTTCAACTCATACATCCGTTGGGTGGCTTCTTCATGCAAACGTTGGGCAGTCCCGTCGAATTTGGACATGGCCAGTAGTTTTTCGTAATCAGCAAGGGCACCTTCATACTCCCTGATCTCTTCATAGGATCCTCCCCTTTTATAATAAATTTCTGCATTCTCAGGATCCAGCTCAATGGCTTTTGAATAATCGATGATGGCGTAGCCGGGCTGATTCATCTTGCTGTTTATATCGCCCCTCAAGATATAAATCAATGGTTCATCGGGAAACTGCACCGATGCCATAGAGAGCGTCTCACTGGCCTTAAGGAGATTGCCCTGGGCGGATAATACCTGGCTCTGCAAGAGGATCCCCTCAAGATGTCTGGGATCCATCTGAAGAACCTGATTCACTTCATTCCCGGCAGCTTCATAATTCTCAAGACTATAAAGCAACTGCGCATATGAAAAATGAGTGGCAACCACCCTTCTGTTCTTCTGTAAAGACCGCCTGTAAGCCTGATCAGCTTCATCATACATCTCAAGCTTTTCATATACCTGAGCCAGCTTGTAATAGGCTCTTTCATCCTCTTTAAGCTTCAGACACCTCTGCCCATCGCTTAGAGCATCCTCATATTGATCAAGGGCCATATGGACATCGAATCTTGCCAGGTAAGCTTCCAGGAAATTGTTTTTCAAATCGATGGCCCTGCTTAGCCTTTTGAGTGCAAACTGATGGTTCCCTTCAAGGTGCCATTCA
Organism: Bacteroidales bacterium; assembly: GCA_029931975.1. Taxonomy (GTDB): domain Bacteria; phylum Bacteroidota; class Bacteroidia; order Bacteroidales. The sequence continues at coordinate 28,363 of JAOZQY010000014.1, forward strand.
CTGCCTGAAAAATAGTAAAGCTCTTCATCCTTCGCATCGAAAACCAGAGCACGATCGTAATCCTCAGCTGCATTTTTATGATCACCGCTCCTGGAATAGGCAGTGCCTCTTCGTATATAAGCCTTTTCATAATCGGGATCCAGCTCTATGGCTTTAGTATATTGGACAATGGCATCTTTGAAATTATTGGCCTTCAAAAAATCGTCTCCCGCTTTATAATACTGTTTGGCCGATTGTGCCTGAACGGATGCTGCTACAATAAGCAGCAATAGGATCAAAATACGTCTGTTTTTTTTCATGGTGTAGTACAGCCTTTACATACAATACCAAAACTAAATAATTGTACGCAAGTTATTGAATAATTGTTTCTTAATCCGATTCATATTAGATCAATATAAGATTTCAGCCCATAGGAACAACATTATGATCCATGAAGATCGGTCATCTTGTTTCTGTAGACATCCAGCTTTGTATCACCTATTTTTAGTGATTCATCAGGTTTTTCATCTATTTCAGGGGCTTTCACCCCCTGGGTAAATAACATCTTCCCGGTAAAGACCCTGGCTTCGTCCCATAATCCCGATTCCAGAAAACTGCTATGCAGTCTGGCTCCTCCCTCAACAAAAACAGAGACAATCCTGCGATCGAAAAGCTCCTCCATTACATCCACCATCTCGTAGGAAGGATCGGCATGCACGGTATGTGTTTTACCTGCGTAATTCTGCTGAACTCCTGTAAACACAATTGTCTCCTGTTTGCCATCCAGGATCTGAGCGCTCTCCGGCAAACGCCCATTCCTGTCAAGTGTGATCCGCACAGGGTTGTCCCCGGACCACCTGCGGACGTTGAGACTGGGATTATCGCTTAGGATGGTATTGGTTCCCACCATAATGGCAGACTCCTCACTTCTCCATTTGTGTACCAGGGTACGACTTACCTCATCACTTATCCACCTGGGGCCCTCCTGATCGCCCAGCTCCCGCTCAAGATCGATATAACCATCTGCAGTTTGTGCCCATTTCAGAATAACATAGGGCCTACGGTAGTTAATGTAGTGCAAAAACCTGCGATTTATATGGGCCCCCTCCTCCTCCAGGCAAGCTGTCTCTACCTCAATACCTGCATCAAGCATGTGTTTGATTCCCTTTCCGTTAACACTGGGAAAGGGATCAAGGTTGGAAACCACCACCCTCTTCAGATTCTTTTGCTGAATAAGCATGGAACAGGGAGGGGTTTTTCCATGATGGGAACATGGTTCAAGATTACAGTATAATGTGGATTGGGAAAGCAGTGAAGGATCCTTCACCGAGCGAATGGCATTCACTTCGGCATGGGGCCCCCCAAATTCATGATGATATCCTTCACCTATAATCCGATCCTTGTAAACAATGACCGCCCCTACAATGGGATTTGCCAGGGTCATCCCCAAACCTTTGCGCGCCAGTTCAAAACAGCGACGCATGTATATTTTATCTCTCTCCGTTATCAAGACTGTTGCTTTATTACTATTTTTGATTGATGCTCCAAAACCGTGCCACACTGAAACAAATCAGGTTCCACCTGCTGGGGAAACTACGGCAAATATACGCTGAAAATGAATCAGAATCTATCGCCCGCTTGATTCTGGAACATATCGGGTATCCTCTCTCCTTAATTCTTCGCGATCCCGATCAGGTACCTGCTTCGCCTGCTCATGCGCAAATTAATGAAATTGTAGCTGAAATTCATACCGGAAAGCCCATTCAATATATCCTGGGATACACCCATTTCTGTGATCTTAAAATCAAAGTGGATAAAAATGTATTGATTCCCAGGCCTGAAACCGAGGAACTGGTGGAAGAAATTAAAGCCAGGGTTACCCGGCCCATTCAAAAAATCATTGATATGGGTACCGGTTCGGGCTGTATCGCACTGGCGCTGAAACAGTATTTTCCGGAATCGGAGGTCTGGGCTGTGGATTTCAGTAAAGAGGCCCTTATCGTGGCCGCTGAGAATGAGCGGATAAATAAACTCCAGGTAAACTGGAGGGATATGGACCTGCTGAATGACAGGTCCTTTGATCAGTCAATCCGCTTTAACCTGGTGGTCAGTAATCCACCCTATGTAATGGAAAACGAACGAAAGCTTATGGACAGGAACGTAACAGCTTTCGAACCCGAATCGGCGCTGTATGTAGAAGATCATGATCCCCTGATCTTCTACCGTGCCATTGCCTCCTTCTGCTCCAGACATCTGGCAGAAAACGGAGAGTTATGGGTTGAAATCAATGAGCAATTGGGCAGGGAAACTGCCCTCCTTTTTACTTCTTTGGGATTCGCAAGGGTCCGCATCCTCAAGGATATTCACGAAAAAGAACGATTTATCCATGCCAGGAGATGAACGGATGGAATATAAGGTGGCTCTCCAACGTGCAGCAGCTCTCTGTAGCCGGCAGGAACAGTGTAGCAGTCATATCCGGGAAAAACTGAAGAGCTGGAAAGTATCTGAAGCAGACGCTGAACAGATAATCGCACTGTTGCAAAAGGAGAAATTTCTTGACGACAGCCGTTATGCCACCTTTTATGTTCGTGATAAATTTCGATTCAATAGCTGGGGAAAGATCAAATTGACAGTTATGCTTCGTCAGAAAAAAATTCCTAAGGCTATTATCGAAAAAGCCCTGAGCCAGATAGAGCCAGAGAGCTATTATCAGACATGTAAGCGTTTGATTTCAGTAAAATCAAGCACACTCAAAGAGAGCAATCAGTTCAAGAGGAAGGGAAAATTATTCAGGTTTGCTGTACAACGGGGATTTGAATCGGACCTTATTCACCGAATCCTGAATATGGAGGAGGGTGATTTCGAAGTGGACTGATTAAAACCTATCACCGCTAGCGATTTCTTTTTATCTTTAACAAAATTTTTTACATGATTACAACTGACCAGATCAAAGATCTCAGCAGGCGCCTGGATGCGTTAAGGAGGCATCTTTGACGTGGATGGCCTAAGCATCCAGATAGAGGAAAAGGAACAAAATACCCACGATCCGGATTTCTGGAACGATCCCAAATCTGCAGAAGAACAACTGAAGAAAATTGCCCGGCTCAAAAGCTGGGTGAATGGCTATAATGATGTCAAAACTGCTGTTGATGACCTTAATGTGCTATCCGAATTTCTCGAAACTGGCGAATCCTCCGAAGAGGAAGTTACCGCCCAATACACTGAAGCCCTCTCGCTTACCGAAGCCCTGGAATCCAAAAACATGCTTCAAAATGAGGAGGACAGTCTGGGCGCCATCCTGAAAATCAATTCCGGAGCCGGTGGCACCGAAAGCCAGGACTGGGCAGAAATGTTGATGCGCATGTACCTCAGATACGGGGAAAAACACAGCTACAAGATCAAAGAACTCCACATGGTCCAGGGAGACGAGGCCGGTATCAAGTCTGTCACCCTTGAATTCAGCGGCGATTATGCCTACGGCTTCCTGAAAAGCGAATCCGGGGTTCACCGCCTGGTGCGCCTCTCTCCTTTTGATTCTGCCAACCGGAGGCATACTTCTTTTGCCTCCATATTTGTAACCCCTGTCATTGACGAATCCATAGACATTGTGGTGAACCCGGCCGATATCGAATGGGACACTTTCCGGTCGGGCGGGGCCGGCGGTCAGAATGTAAACAAAGTGGAAACCGGGGTACGCGTACGCCATCTTCCCACCGGCATTACCGTGGACAATACCGAAACCCGTTCACAGCATAAGAACCGGGAAAATGCCATGCGCATTCTGAAATCGCACCTCTACGAAATAGAACTTCAGAAAAAACGGGAAAAACAGGCCGCAGTAGAGGGCAGCAAGATGAAAATCGAATGGGGCTCCCAGATCCGAAACTATGTACTTCACCCCTACAAACTGGTAAAGGACCTGCGCACCAACCTTGAAACCGGAAATGTCCAGGCAGTTTTGGACGGCGACCTGGATGATTTCATTAAAGCCTTTCTGATGGAGTTTGGCGGGAAATAGACCGTCAAATAAGAAAGGGCAACTTCATAAAAGCTACCCCTCTGCACTTACTCCAACTTTGACTAAAACTCAGGTGAAGATAATCTGTGTATTATCTCCTCCACACTTTCCATAGAAATCACCAATGGTAAGTACACCCTTCACTTCTTCATGAAGATCTTCTTTTTCAAGCTTGAACATATCCATGGCCAGTTTACAGGCATAAATCTCTCCGCCTCCGGCTGTAATCATCTCCAGGAACTCATCCACAGGCGGTATATCAAGTTTGTACATCTGGCTTTTCATCATAGCCGATACACCAGCTTCAACACCTGGAATCATGCCCAGAATAGTTGGGAAGGGCAAGCCTCCCGGTGCCCTCATGGCAGGATTTCCAACTGTGGCGGTCTTGATCCGCTTCATCTGCTTTTTGGTAATGGCATCCAGGCCAAAAAAGGTAAAGAATACCTTGGCCTCCATTCCTTCCATCACGGCACCATTGGCCATGACCAGTGTGGCATATACATCTTCAATGGTGCCCTTGGCACAAATGATGCATACCTTTTTTAACGGGCTCTCATTTGTTGTTGACATAGCTATCAGTTTTTGAGTTAAATACAACTTGCCGGTTTGGGAATTCCCGCAAACTTCGAGGAAAACTTCAGAGGTCCGCCTGGGAATAACTGGTACAATCCTTTGATATCCACGATTCCTGACTTACCAACCCTTCTGATGGTAAGGGTCTCCCCTTTTTCATTTGCCGCACGGAGAAACTCCAGTACCTCAAAATGCTTATCGGTGAGATCAATTCCATCCTCTTTAGCCAATTCGCTTGCAATCTCTTTGTTCCACTGTGAAGCATCTGTCATGTAGCCTTCCTCATTCACTTCAACAGCTTGTCCTGCATAGGTTTTTGTTGCCATAATTATAAGTTATTAGTTAATGGTTATTGATTCTTACTCATGTTCTTTAAAAATGTGAAAAGGAAACCCCATGCCTTTTTCATCTCTGGTTTGTTGATTTCCCGCATCACTCTGAAAATAGAATATTCAGGGACATTCCCGGTCTCCATGTTTCCAAATACCTTCACCGCATTGTCGATGGATTTAAGCATTTCAGGCTGTGTCAGGTTCTTAACTGTATCCAGAATAGTTACCACATTGTCGGCAAGCATGCGAACATCATTAATCCCATAATGAGTGACGATATTGTCAACGATGGCTCCGAACTCTTTCAGAAATTCAAAATAACCCTTCTGCTCAAATTCATGCAGTTTCTTTGTGCCATCGATAATCACCTCGTTGGCAATGGGGCCCACATCCTGCATCAGGTCCATCACACTTCCCAGGGTATCGAGCATGGTATTGAAATTGCCCACGTTCTGGGCAAACCTGATGCCCAGTTCCCTGAGATCATCGGGCTCCAGCCTGACTTCACGATCATCCAGTGCCTGTACTGTGGAATCATAAACGTCTTTACCGATAATGGAGGCATCGGCAATCAGGTCATCTATGGCCTGGGACTTTAACCTCTGCTGGTTCACATATTCAAGGATCGTGTCGACCTTCTGGTTCAACTCGGCGATCTCGTTTGGTCTGTTCTCTTCCATGGTGCTTAGGCTTAATCTATATCATTCTTTTTCCCGGCCATGGTCATATGGGCCTCAATGGGCATCTCTTTGCCTCTCAATAGGATATGCCAGTAGATCCAACGGAATACCATCTTTCCGTAATGGTTGATCTTGGTGTTTTTCAGTAAACCAAAAGGCCCGATTCCGGGTAAGGGGAAGGTTCCGGGTAAGGGCTCGGTGTAATAATTGAAATCTATCAATGCTCCTTTTCCATAACCAGTTTCAATGTAACAGTTGGCATGGCCGTCAAATTTGGCTGTCATTGGCCTGTTCTCCATGGCATTCATCATGTTCTCAAAAAGAATCTCGGACGCAAAGTGCGCCACCGAACCAGCCTTGGAAGTTGGAAGATTTGCTGCATCACCCAGCACAAAGATGTTTTCAAATTTCTTTGACTGCATGGTTTCTTTGTCTGTCTCCACATAATTCATATCATCGCCCAGTCCACTACGCTCGACCATAGCAGATCCCATATTCACCGGAACAATGGTCAGCACATCAAAAGGAATCTCCACCTCATCGTAGGACTTGATCACCTTCTTTTCATTATCGACGCTCTCCAGGTAAAATTCGGGGACTACCCTGATGTTCTTTTCATCCATAAGCTGGCTTAGCATCCTAGTTGCAATGGGCTTTGTGAAGGCTCCGGGAAGAGGAGTGACATACGTGATATCCACCTTGTCCCGCATCCCTTTTTCAGTAAAGTAGGCCTCAGCCAGGCACACAAATTCAATGGGCGCCACCGGGCACTTAAACGGGAGCTCGGAAATACATAAGACCAGTTTCCCGCCTTCCCAGGTTTTAAAAAAATTCTGCAAAGCAACTGCTCCCTCAACGGTATAAAAATCGAAAATGCTTTTATACCACTCTGCTCCCTGGAGCCCCGGGGTCTCATCCGGACAGGTCTGAGTACCGGTGGCAATAATCAGGAAGTCATACTTCAAACTGGAGCCATCCATCAGATGCACCCTGTTCTCTTCTCCCTCCACCCGGTCAATCTCCTGGTAAATCACCTTTACACCGGCAGGAAAGAAATCACCCTTTGGCTTAATCACATCCGATTTCTTATAGATGCCAAAGGGGATAAACAGAAATCCCGGCTGATAATAGTGGGTCTTGTGCTGATCCACAATAGTTATTTCCCACTCCTGTCGATCAAGGGCTTTAAAGAGCTTATTGGCCATCATGGTTCCTGCCGTACCACCACCAAGTATTAAAATCTTTTTCATATCATTGTGCTTTGCTTTGATTGCATATTCCGATCAAAAATAGCAGGAGATATATTGCGTTATCCAAATCACGATATGATAATTATCATGACATGACAACTATCATATCAGCGCATGTTAATCAGCACTTAATTTAGGCTTCATGGATCCAGGTTGTACATGTGAACTTTGTGAACTCAAGGAACTCTTCTTTCTGAACCTGAATGCTGAAAATGCAAACTTGATATGTTCGGGTAAAATTGAAAAAACTTTCAGCCAGGGAGAGGTTATTCTAAAGGAAGGAACCATGATCCAGGAATTCACCTACCTGAAAAGCGGCTTGGTGAAACTCTTCAGAAGGGATCCTTCAGGCAGGGAGCAGATTATCACCATTGCCAGACCCATGGATTATGTGAGCCTGCTAAGTGTGTTTTCCGGGAAACTATATAATTACTCCGTATCAGCCCTGGAAGACTCAGTGACCTGCAACCTGAAAATGGAAGATATCAGAACCCTGGCAAATTCGAATGGAAAACTGGCCTTTAACCTGCTCCAAAAAATGAGTGCCATTGCAGATACCATTATCCTGGAATCCCTGGAGATCCGGAAAAAGAATCTAAAAGGCAGGGTGGCTTACCTTTTGATCTATTTCTCACGGACCATTTTCTTTTCCGAAGAATTCGATCTCCCTCTAAGCAGGAAAGAAATGGCCGATTATGTGGGCATGACCACCGAAAATGTGATCCGGACTTTAAGTGAGTTCCGCAAGGACGGTATTCTGAAGATTTATGGAAAAACAATCCAAATTGCCAATATGGACATGCTTCAATCCATATCAGATTTCGGATAATCGCGGAAACCTTCTTCCAATATATACTGTTATATATTTGAGACCCATTTTCCAGAGCCCATTATTCATAGGCCTTTTAAAGAAAAAGCATACGATTTTTACGATTTTCCTTGACATTGGTATACTTTTTACTCTATATTTGTACGTAATATGTTTTTTGTTACATATATCGTACAGTTATGAGTAATATGTCAAACCCGAAAAGGGAGCTGATCCTGAAGACAGGCAAAGAACTTTTCTGGAAGTTTGGGTTTAAGCGGGTGACAATTGAAGAGATCTGCAAGGAAGCCGGCATCAGTAAAATGACCTTCTACAAGTTTTTCTCCAACAAAATTAACCTGGTTCAAACCATCATGAATATAGTCATGCAGGAATCCCTTGATCGCTACAATAAAATCATGGACAGCGATATCCCCTACCGCGAGAAGGTGGTGGGCATGATTCAGATGAAAAAAGACCAGATCAAGACCATGAGCAGTGAATTTTTCCGGGATTATGTTCAAAGTGACGATCCTGAATTGCTCAGCTACCTCGAAAAACTTACCCAGGATAATCTGCAAACCATCTCCAATGACTTTAAGAAAGCACAGAATGAAGGTGATATCAGGAAGGACATGAAGATTGAGTTCCTCATGTATGTGATGAATCACCTGATAATCCTTGCCCAGGATGATGCCTTACAGAATATGTATGATAATCCCCAGGACCTGGTAATGGAGATCACCAATTTTCTCTTTTATGGAATTCTGAACAGGGAAATACAAAAATGAAAGCAAGGATTACATATGCTTTACTGATATTCCTCTGCCTCTTGCTACCTGGACAGGTAATTGCCCAGTCCCTCGGTTTTAAGGGTCAGGCTATCGGGTGGACCACGCTGAACCCTGCTGAACCTTTTCAGACTCAGTTTGGGCTCCGCTATATTCCCGAACTCTCCTTCACTCTTCCCGCAGGAAATTATACCATCGACGGCGAATTCTCCGCCAATATATGGGGAAGCGGCTTATACCAGGGCAACAGCATTAGCCTGGACGAACAGCTCTCTCCTTACCGCATGTGGATACGTTTTTCCAGTGACCAGTTTGAGTTACGGGCCGGACTGCAGAAAATAAATTTCGGATCGGCGCAGATGTTCCGCCCTTTGATGTGGTTCGACCGCATCGATCCCCGCGACCCGCTTCAGCTTACCGATGGGGTCTATGGATTGCTTGCCCGGTATTACTTTCTTAACAATGCCAACATCTGGCTCTGGGGTCTCTATGGAGATGACAAAATCAAGGGCTGGGAACTCATCCCCTCTCTTAAAAACAGCATCGAATATGGCGGCAGGCTTCAATTGCCTTTCTTTACTGGAGAAGTTGCCGCCACCTATCACCACCGTACCGCTGATCCAACTGCGGTTCTTCCCGACTCAATCACCCTGGGGAACCATGCAGCTGAAAACCGGATAGCACTGGATACAAAGGTGGACCTGCTGGTAGGCCTCTGGGCCGAGGCATCTCTGACCCACCAGGATCTTAGTTTCACCGAACAGAAGTATAAAACCATGCTCAATGCGGGGATGGACTATACCTTTGGCATAGGCAGTGGAATAAATGTGATGGCAGAAGGCTTTGGCTATCTGCAGGGCGATCAAGCCTTTGGCGCAGATGAAAAGCTTGCATTCGGCCTGCTTTCGGCCACCTACCCGGTGAGCATCATTCACAGTGTAAATGCCATGATGTTTTACGATTTCACCAACAAGAACCTCTACAGATTTGTCAACTGGACTATGGCCTGGGACAGGTGGAGTTTTTATGTCATGGGATTCTGGAATCCGGAAACTTACACGCTGTATAACGTGGATCCCCGCACCTCCCTTTATGGGGGATGGGGCTTCCAGCTGATGGCAGTGTTTAATCATTGAAATGAAAAAGAAATAAAGCATACCATAAAGAACAAAGCAATGAAAAACGGCACAATCATTTCGATCGACAAGCTGATCAAACAGTTCCCTGTTGGCAAGTCAAAATTCACAGCCTTGAATGGACTAACCCTCAACATTGAGAGGGGCGAGTTCATGGGCCTTGTGGGTCCCAGCGGATCGGGTAAAACCACCCTGCTCAATATCATCGGGTCTCTGGATACACCCTCCATGGGAACCGTGACCGTACTTGATCAGTCCATTTCATCCCTGAGCCACAAGCAATCGTCCAGACTGAGGAACAGGCACATCGGTTTCATCTTCCAGACCTATAATCTTCTTCCGGTTTATACGGTTTATGAGAATGTGGAATTTGCCCTGCTCCTGCAGAAGCTTTCCGCCTCGGCAAGAAAAAAAGCCGTTATGGATGCCCTGGAGTGGGTGGGACTGACCGATAAAATCAAGTCAAAACCTGCCATGCTATCGGGAGGTGAATGTCAGCGGGTAGCTATCGCCCGGTCCATGGTCAAAAGGCCCGATATTGTACTGGCCGACGAACCAACAGCGAACCTGGACTCGAAAAACTCCCATCATATCCTTCAGACCATGAAAAAGCTGAACAAGGAGCTGAATACTACTTTTATTTTTGCCACTCATGATGAAAAAGTGATGCAATACCTGAATCGGAAAGTATCACTCGAGGACGGGCAGATCGTTAAGGATGAAGTAATTGAGAATTCCAAAAATTGAAATCATGCTCTCACTAAAACTGGCATTTAAAAATTTATTGGGTGCAGGTTTAAGAACCTGGCTCAATGTACTTGCCCTGTCATTCGCCTTTGTGCTCATTATCTTTTATAATGGAATGATCGATGGCTGGAACCGGCAGGCGCAACGGGATACTGCTGCATGGGAAACCGGTGAAGGACAATTCTGGCATCCGGCCTACGACAAATACGATCCTTTTACCATCGAAGACGCTCATGCTCCCATGTCGGAGGATATCCTCAAAGAGGTAAACAACCATACGCTTGCACCGGTCCTGGTTTCGCAGGCAACTGCCTATCCCCACGGCCGTGCCATAGGTGTGACTCTCAGGGGAATTGATCCGAACCAGGAAGTACTGGAGCTTCCCTCTTCGAAACTGCCACAATCAAATAGGACGGACTATGCCATCATCGGAAAAAACATGGCCCGTTCAGCCAACCTGGAGGCAGGCGACAGGCTACTACTTCGCTGGAGAGATAAGAATGGCACCTTCGATGCCCGCGAAGTGGAAATTGCGGAGGTATTCAGATGTGATGTTCCAACAGTGGATAACGGCCAGGTATATATTGCTATTTCGACTCTCCAGGAAATGCTTGCCATGGAAAATGAGGCGACGCTGCTGGTAGCCGGTGAAGCATTTGAAATGCGTGAGCTTGAAGGTTGGGATTTTAAAGACAATGAATTTCTACTGGCAGATCTACAACAAATCATCGACTCGAAAAAGGTCGGGGGATCCGTCCTCCAGGGTCTGTTATTAATCATCGCCCTGATTGCCATTTTTGACACCCAGGTACTCTCTATCTTTCGCAGGCAGAAAGAAATCGGCACCTACATTGCTCTCGGACTGACCCGGGCACAGGTGGTTGGCATATTTACCCTTGAAGGTGGTGCACATAGCATCCTGGCCATACTGCTGGGATCCGCCTATGGCATACCCCTGCTCCTCCTGCTAAATAGAAACGGGATCAGTATGGGCTATGCTGAGGATATGGCTTTCGACATTCCTTTGGCAGAAGTCATTTTCCCATATTACAGTTTGCGGCTGATTCTGATAACCGTCCTGATCGTGGTGATAACTGCAACCATAGTCTCTTACCTGCCTGCCAGGAAAATCTCAAAAATGAAACCTACTGATGCTTTAAAAGGAAAACTACAATGATACGATTTCTGCTAAAAGGAATATTAAGGGATAGAAGCCGAAGCTTACTGCCGGTTATCGTAGTAGCCCTGGGTGTATTTCTAACTGTATTTATGAGTGGCTGGTTCCAGGGAATCATGGGAGACATGATCGATATGACTGCCCGCTTTTCGTCGGGTCATGTGAAAATAATGACCCGGGCCTATGCTGAAAATTCCGACCAGGCACCACTCGACCTGGCCCTGCTTGATGTTGCTGAATTGACAGGGCAACTGAATGAAGAGTACCCCGATATGGAATGGGTCTCACGAATTCGTTCCGGAGGTTTACTGGACGTTCCTGATGAGAACGGAGAGACCAGGGGCCAGGGTCCGGCCATGGTAACGGCCATTGATCTGGTTTCACCTGACAGCAAAGAAGTGGATCGTTTGAATCTTTCAGATGCCATTGTGAAGGGAGAACTTCCAGACCAGTTAGGAGAGACTTTAATCAGTAACGATTTTGCCGAGAAATTTGAAGTGTCAGTTGGAGACAAGGTAACCCTCTTTGGTTCAACCATGTATGGGAGCATGATGTTCTACACCTTCACAGTTAGCGGGACCATTCGCTTCGGGAATACCCTGCTTGACAGGGGAGCCATTTTTATTGACATCAAAGATGCCCAGCTGGCCATGGATATGGAAGACGGCGCCACTGAGATCCTGGGTTATTTCAAAAACCAACCCTACATCGATGAAGAAGCAATGGCCCTGGCAACATCTTATAATGAGAAATACAGCCTGGAAGAGGATGAATTTTCTCCCAAGATGATTCGTTTGGCTGAGGCCGCAGGAATGGCTGATTACCTGGCTATTGCTGAAAACATGGTAAGCATGATGGTCTTCATATTCATTATTGCTATGTCCATCGTTCTATGGAATACCGGTTTGCTGGGCGGATTGCGTCGATACAGTGAGTTTGGTGTACGACTGGCCCTGGGGGAAGAGAAGAAACATATCTACCGAACCACATTGTTGGAAGCCTTGCTGATAGGAATAATCGGATCGACCGTAGGTACCATCTTCGGACTGGCCCTGTCTTACCGCTTACAGGCTCATGGCATTGATTTTTCAGGTATGATGGATAATTTGGGAGTGATGATGCCCACTGTGTTCAGGGCAGTGGTTACTCCATCCATGTATGTAGTAGGCTTTATTCCCGGAGTACTAGCCACGGTATTTGGAAGCGCCCTGGCAGGTTATGCAATTTACAAACGAAAAACGGCCCGCTTGTTCCATGAGTTGGAAGTTTAATAGTGCTCAGTTTAAAAAAAGAAAAAAGATGAAGATGAAAACAATACTCATATCCCTTCTGATAGCAAGTGCCACAGTGGGACTGCTCGCTCAGGATGCAAAGGAGATCCTGGAAACCGTCGACCTTAATATGTCCTCAGAGAACCGGATTTTTGAATCAGATATGGTCATTCATGGACGCAGGTCGAGCCGTACTATTACTTCTATATCATATTCAGTTGGAGACAAGCAGTCATTCACAGAATACCTGGCCCCTGCAAGGGAACAGGGAACCAAGATGCTTAAACTGGAGAACAAGTTGTGGATCTACTCACCTTCCACCGACCGTACCATCCAGATCTCGGGTCATATGTTACGACAATCAGTAATGGGGTCCGATCTCTCCTATGAGGATATGATGGACGACCGGAAACTCACAGAAACCTATGACGCCACCATCGCCGGCCATGAGGACATAGGAGGTCGGGATACCTGGGTCCTTGATCTGAAAGCCATTGTGGATGATGTGCCCTATCACAGCCAAAAGATCTGGGTTGATAGCGAAAGGTTTGTCCCCCTCAAACAGGAGATGTTCGCCAAAAGCGGCCAGCTCCTGAAGCGCACGACCCTTTCGGATGTTCAAAAGGTCCAGGGACGTTGGTTCCCCATGACCATGGTCTACAAAGACATGCTGAAGGATGGGCAGGGAACTGAATTCCGATTAACAAGTGTTAAATTTGACCAGGAGATCCCGGACTACATGTTTACTAAAGCAGCATTAAAACAGTAAGCAGTATGAAACGAAGAAGCTTTTTATTACAAGTCATGGAAGCTTGATGAAGGAGAAAAGTTACAAAAAACCGGACATTTTAAAAAAGTGCCATCGCCACAGAAAACAGGATCAGGATCAGGGAGGTTCCAAAATAGAAAAGAGAAGCTCTGAATTTCCTGTATGAGCCTACAGATTTTTTAATAAATACCCGACCCAGTTGCGTCAGGAAAAGAGCAAAAATCATCAGGGCGATATGCTCTATGGCCCAGAATCTTAAAGATGCATCATTCTGGGTATCCGGCACCTCCCACAAGGGGCCTTCCAATGCAGAGCGAAGCAAATAATAAATCAGAGAGCCAAGGATCAGCTGGAAATAAAGCGCCACATTGAAGGCCAGGGATACCCCGGAATCATGTCTGCCATACTCCCGTTTCCCAATCAGTCCTTGCGAAGACAATACAATGCATGCAATTCCGGCCAGAAGAGTGATGGAACTTATTAGGATGTGGATCTTAAAAGCAAATGAATAAATCATAAGAGTTGCAAAATAAAAAAAACCATCCGGGTTTCAATTCAGATGGTTCTTTTTTCCATTTAGCTATGTAAGTTATCTCTTGTCTGATAACCTGACAAATCAAATGTAAGAAAGGATTCTGAAGAGATTCTGAAGATTTCAATCCGGCAAAACAATTTCAAGAAACCCACTGAGATTTACTGCAAATAATATTACGATTTGAAATCATTTTGATTTGTGATATATAAATCTGTTATTTGTATGGACGTTTAACTATCAAATTGAAATATTTATGAAATTAGTCATTCCTCAAAATTACAAATCTGCCCTTAGCCTGAAAGAAACAGAAAAGGCCATTAAGATGGTAAAGGATTTCTTTGAATCTAACCTGGCCTCAGAGCTGAAACTTAGGAGGGTTACAGCCCCTCTCTTTGTGCCGCGGGGAACCGGCATCAATGATGACCTGAACGGCACCGAAAGGCCGGTCTCCTTCGAGGTAAAGGATATGGACGGAACAGTAGCTGAGATCGTACATTCTTTGGCCAAGTGGAAACGAATGATGCTGGCCGATTACGGAATCGCCAACAGCTACGGAATATATACCGATATGAATGCATTACGTCCCGACGAGGAACTTGACAATATTCATTCCATCTATGTGGATCAGTGGGATTGGGAGAAGATTCTTCTGCCCGAGGAGCGAAGCCTTGACTATCTCAAGACCATTGTCCGACGCATTTTTGCGGTTATCAAACGAACCGAATTCATTGTCTATGAGAATTATCCGGAGATTGTTCCCATTTTGCCCGAAGAGATCCATTTTATCCATGCCGAAGAGCTTCTGGAGCGTTACCCCGACCTGGGGCCTAAGGAAAGAGAATACGAAATTGCAAAAGAAAACGGTGCAGTATTTATTATTGGCATCGGAGCCGATCTGGCAAATGGAAAGCCCCACGACGGGAGGGCCCCCGATTATGATGACTGGTCGTCCGAAACCAAAAATGGTTACCGTGGGCTAAATGGCGATATCGTAGTCTGGAATCCAGTACTGAAGATTGCCTTTGAGCTTTCTTCCATGGGCATCAGGGTAGACGATAAAGCACTTATCAGGCAACTGGATATCCAGGGAAAAAGTGAGCGCAAGGAGCTTCTGTTCCATAAAAGGCTACTGGCCGGGGAATACCCCGAATCGGTGGGGGGAGGAATCGGACAATCACGCCTCTGCATGTATTTCCTTCGCAAAGCTCATATCGGGGAGGTCCAGGCCAGCATGTGGCCAGGCCAGATGCACAACCACTGCGTGAAGTCCGGAATCATACTGATGTAATTCCTGCCTAATCCGGGAAAGTCAGTTTAAAGCAATGCTGCTGATTATCAAAAGAATATTCTACGTCAATTTGATAAGTATCGCATACCTTTTTTACCAGTGACAGTCCCAGACCAAAACTTCCGGCTCGCCTGTTGTTCCTGACAAAACGTGTAAACAGCTCCTCCTGGCTAAATCCAAGGGGAGGTCCGTCATTTCGAATCACCAGACTTCCGGCTTCGATTTCCAACACAATCTTCCCACCCTTCATATTATGAACGATGGCATTTTTCAGGAGATTGACAATTAACAGATCGGCCAGTCCCTGGTCCATACAGAGTACCCTTCCTCCATCATGGTAATGCTTTTCAATTTTAATTCCCTGCAGGCCAATATGTTCCTGCAAAAGCTCCAGGTGTCTGTCCAGCAGTCCGACCAGATTGATTTTTTCCTTCTCGGTGAACTGCCGGTTTTCGATACGTGTAATCAGAGTCAGCGTTGAGTTGAGTCTCGATAACTGGTGAACGCTGGTATTGATCGCCTGCAGTAATTGCATCTCTTCCTCACCCAGCTTTTCCGATTGAATCAGCAACTCCGCCTTGGACT
Organism: Bacteroidales bacterium; assembly: GCA_029931975.1. Classification (GTDB taxonomy): domain Bacteria; phylum Bacteroidota; class Bacteroidia; order Bacteroidales. Next base: position 44,305 of record JAOZQY010000014.1, read on the forward strand.
TAATCACTGCCAGGGGTGTTTGCAATTCATGGGTGGTATGATCCGTATACTCTTTCAACTCCCTGTAGTCCCGGGCCAATCGTCGGGTCAACACTTCAAGCACCTGCCTGAGCTCTTCGAATTCCTGGATGTCCTGTTCTTCAAGAATCACAGGCTCCTTGGTGCTTTCGAATTGTTTCAGCTTCTCTATGGCTTCAAAAAAACCTTTCCACAAACTGGCAAAAATAACCCTGTTCAATACAAATATCCCGGCAAGAAACAGGATCACCATCAGGGTCATCATCAGTGTAACCCGTTCTACCAGCTTATCTGTCGGAGTAGTGGATTTGTAAATTATTACCTTGTAGAAGGTATGCTCTTTCTCTGTTACGAACTGAAGATAACGATAGGTCCTGAACTGCCTACCTTTCTTGTCAAGCATCAGGGTATCTCCAAAAACTTCTTCCCTTTGCTCAGCCCGGTCCACAGCCTGAACCCACAGAGAATCGATTCCTGGGAGTGTCCTGAATGGAGCACTCTCATAATCCTCCAGGGAATCCTCTACCAGCTCCTTCAGATCATCAAGTTCCCGGTTCAGGTCAGATGTGCTTAAATTTTTTAGCACCTGAAAGAAAATGACCCCCATGATAAAGAAGAGGAACAGGGAAAGTGTGGCAATTAAGAGTGTCGACTTGGTAAGCAGTTTCATAATTCCTAAACAAAGGAAAATTTATATCCGATGCCATAAATATTCTGCACATAGTCGGGGCATCCGGCATCCATCAGCTTTCGCCGCAAGTTTTTCAAATGGGTATACACAAAATCGTATGACCCGTAATCACCTCCATACTCACCCCATAAATAATCGGCAATCCCTTCCTTGGTCACCACCCTGTTGCGGTTGGCCATGAAGTACAATAGCAGGTCCAATTCTTTCTTGGTCAGTTCGACCTGTTGCTCATCCACAAAACAGCTACGCTCTTCCGGCTGCACCCTGATCAAACCAAAACTGAGCATCTCCCCGCCCTTCAGGCGTGTACGCCTGGCTACCGAATTAACCCTGGCTACCAGTTCCGAAAGGTGAAAGGGTTTCACCAGGTAATCATCTGCCCCTGCATCAAGTCCTTCAACCCGCTGTACAATGGTATTTCTTGCTGAGATAATGATGATTCCCGATTTCGAATCATTCTCCCTGGCAAGCTTAACCAGTTCGAGACCATCTCCGTCGGGCAGGTTCAAGTCAATCAGCATACAGAGATAGTCATGCTTGTCAAGAACCCTGACAGCAGTTTTGAAATCCGGGGCCTGTTCACACCTGAAACCTTCCATCTCCAAATAAGAAACCATCGACTCCATTAAAGAGCTTTCATCCTCCACAATAAGTATCTGCATACAACCAGATTTGAAGCAAAATAACAAAAACTTACTACTTTTAGGTGTTAAACCATCCCTGAAACCATGAAATCAAAAATCTTAATCATTTGTTTGCTGGTATCCGGCACGGTACTCAGCGCACAGGTTAAGCGAACTGTTCTATCCGGAAAACAGAAGCTGGCCATGTATCAAAGTCACGAAGAGATGCGCGAAAGCTCCAGTTTCAGGGACCTGCACTGGCAATTTATAGGCCCCACCAACATCAGTGGCCGATGTACCGATGTGGAAGCCATAGGACCAAAAGGACAAAGCTACACCATATGGGTAGCCACCGCATCCGGCGGGGTATGGAAAAGCATCAATGAAGGAACTACTTTCGAACCGGTTTTTGAGCACCAGGGAACCTCCAGCATCGGTGATCTTGCCATTGCTCCTTCTAATCCTGAGATTGTATGGGTGGGTACCGGCGAGGCCAATATATTCAGATCCTCAAATCCGGGATGCGGGGTATGGCTTACCAAAAACGGAGGTGAAACCTGGGATCATATGGGACTCGAAGAAACCTTCACCATATCACGTATCCTGATTCACCCCACTAATCCGGATATTGTCTATGTGGCGGCTTCAGGTCACGAATGGACAAAAAATAAGGAACGGGGATTGTATAAAACCAGCGATGGAGGTAAGACCTGGGAAAAGATATTTTATAAAGGACCCGAAAGCGGGGTCAACGACCTGGTAATGGATCCTCGCGATCCGGACATTCTTTATGCCACCACCTGGCAGCGCACCCGTTTGAAGTGGAATGATCCCCGTACCTATGAGAACCATAAGAACAACGGGGTCTGGAAATCCACCGACGGAGGGAAACACTGGAAACAGCTTATCAATGGCCTGCCACCATCAAAATATATGGGACGTACGGGAATAGATGTTGCACGCTCCAATCCTGATGTGGTCTACGCTTTTGTGGATGATTATGAAGTCGCTTTCAAGGCCGAAGAGGGGGAGCTCGACTCATATGGCCGCCCCAAAGTGGATGTGATCAAAGGAGCCACCCTCTACCGTTCCAACGATGCCGGTGAAAGCTGGAGACAGGTAAGTGGCCTAAACGAAGAAACAAAAAAATATATGTCGGGACACTCGGGTACTTACGGCTGGGTTTTTGCCCAGATACGGGTGGACCCCAAGGACGAAAACCGGGTCTATACGCTGGGCCTCTGGATCAATATTTCCAGCGATGGAGGAGCCACCTGTGAACCCATCAAACGCAAGATCCATGCGGACCAACACGGCATGTGGATCGATCCCGACAACTCCAATTATATCCTGGCAGCCCATGACGGGGGCATCAGTATATCCTACGACAAGGGTGAAAACTGGCGAAACCTGTTAAAGGAATTGCCACTGGCCCAGTTTTACAATGTGGAATTTGATAATAGTGAACCTTTTAGGGTTTTTGGCTCCATCCAGGACCACCACAGCTTCTATACCGAAGTAGATCTTTCAGGGGGCAAAGACAAGATAAGGCCCACCGAATGGCACTACACCCTTGGAGCCGAAGGAAGCACCCATGTTGTGGATCCCCGGGACAATAACTCCATCTACGCCTCCCTCTTCTATGGGAAATTGGCAAAAGCTACCGTGGAAGGGTATCCTGAGGATATGGAGTGGGTCCTGCCTTCCACCTTCCCCGAGGAACCAGAGTTCAGGGGACAATGGATGGCTCCCACCCTCTTATCCGATCACAATCCCGATATTGTCTACCACGGGGTTCAGCACGTACTTAAATCCACCGATAAGGGAGGTACCTGGGAGCAAATCAGTCCCGACCTCAGCTACAACGACCCGGAGAAACAGGGCGATATCAGCTACCAGACCATCAGTTCCCTGGAAGAATCTGTATTCAATCCACAGCTTCTTTATGCGGGCACCGACGACGGACGCCTCTGGAGAACCAGAGATGGAGGAAAGCACTGGGAAGATATCCGCAAGGAGCCCCTGCCAGTAAGGTGGGTCTCCAGGATCGTTGCCTCCAAACATGATTTCGGAACTGTCTATGTCACCCAGACCGGGCGCAGGGATGATGATGCAGCCGTTTATATTTGGAGATCAACCGACTTCGGTGATACCTGGAAAGATATTTCGGCCAATGTTCCGGCAGGACCCGTCAATGTGATCAGAGAGGACCCGGAAGAGGAGAATATCCTCTACCTGGGAACCGATGTGGGCGTTTATGTCACCAAAGATGCCGGGGATAGCTGGGAAGTACTGGGCGATCTTCCCTGCACCTATGTGCACGACCTTGCCATCCATCCACGCGAAAATTTGATCATTGTGGCCACCCACGGCCGGGGCATGTTTGTGCTGGATGCCGATCCGGTGAATCGTGACAAAGGCGAATCCGAAAAATCCGAAGAAGAATAGAAACCATCAACAGAATGTATATCATTTACCACAATCCCCGTTGTAAAAAAAGCCGTGCAGGACTCCGGTACGCCACCGAAAAAAAAATGGAATTCCAGGTACGCGAATACCTGAAAGAGCCCCTGAGCGAAATCGAACTGACAGCCCTGGTAATGAAACTTCACAAGAAACCCAGGGAGTTGATCCGAACACAGGAAGAAATCTTCCGTAAAGAGCTGAAAGGCCTGAATCTGAATGATGAAGAATGGATCAAGGTAATGGTTGAAAATCCCAAACTGATTCACCGGCCCATTGTGGAAGGAAAGTATAAGGCCGTGGTGGGCGATCCGCCTGAAAACATCGACCTGCTCTAAGCAACCTTTTCCCTCCCCTTTTCGTACTAAGTATAAATATGTAAAGCATGAAAAAGCTCCGCCTGATATTTTTTCTGATGACACCCCTGTTCCTTTTTTCCTGCGACAAGGAGGACGGCCCCTATGTCAAAATCAAGAGCATTGAAAACCTGATTTACCAGGAAATCAGAGACTTCCGTGTAGAAGAGGGAGAGGACGGACCCTTTGTACACCAGGTTCTTATGGTTGGGGAAGCCCAGATCTATTCGTATAAAATGGCTAACGGGGTTGAAGAAATTAATACCGACGGACTGGATGAACACTGGGATGCCCTGCTTGAAAAGTACAGTTTTTACAATTTGCATGCCCTGGTACTAAAAACCTCCTCACTGGATGAAGATGAAATACTGGATGAGTTGCTCCTGCTGACAGACGGAGAGGCTATTTTGCTTGAAGATCTGACACAGTGTGGCGTGGGAGTGGAATCCGATACCGAAGGAAATAATTACATATGCATTCTCCTGGCCAAAGCCGACTCCTGATCCATAATATTTCCTAGAACATTTTCTTACCTTTTTCTTCTTGCATCTGTTTGAGTATATTTAGACTCAAAATATACTGAACATGAAAACCAGGATTGAAAAGGATACCATGGGCGAGGTGAAGGTCCCTGCCGACAAGTACTGGGGTGCACAGACCCAGCGTTCAAAAGATAATTTCAAAATCGGTGATGGCCGGATGCCCATAGAGATCGTCCAGGCTTTTGGCTACCTGAAAAAGGCAGCTGCAGCCACCAACCTGGAGCTGGGAGTACTCTCCGAGGAGAAAGCCTACCTAATCATGCAGGTCTGTGATGAGATCATCGAGGGAAAGCTGGACGATGAGTTCCCGTTGGTGGTCTGGCAGACCGGTTCCGGTACCCAGTCCAATATGAACGTGAATGAAGTAGTGGCCAACCGGGTCCATGTTTTAAAGGGAAATAAGCTGGGAGAAGGCGAAAGGCTGATCCATCCCAACGACGATGTGAATAAATCACAATCCTCCAACGACACCTTCCCCACCGCCATGCATATTGCGGCTTACAAAATGCTCACCGAAATTACTATCCCCGGGGTGAAGGACCTCCGCGATACCCTCAAGGAAAAAGCAGATGCTAATATGAATGTGGTGAAAATCGGACGAACCCACTGGATGGATGCCACTCCACTCACTCTGGGCCAGGAGTTTTCAGGCTATGTATCTCAGCTTGATCATGGGATGAAGGCACTGATCAGCAGCCTGGATCACCTGACCGAACTTGCCCTTGGCGGAACCGCAGTTGGTACCGGAATCAATACTCCCGAAGGCTATTCCAAACTGGTAGCCAGGAACATTGCCCGTTTTACAGATCTGCCATTTATTACTGGCTCCAATAAGTTTGAGGGCCTGGCTGCCCACGATGCCATTGTTGAGACACATGGTGCATTAAAAACCCTGGCTGTAAGCCTGATGAAAATAGGAAACGACATTCGTTTGCTGGCCTCAGGTCCGCGCTGTGGCATTGGGGAGATCATCATCCCGGCCAACGAACCCGGATCATCCATTATGCCAGGCAAGGTCAACCCCACCCAGGCCGAAGCGCTGACCATGGCCTGTGCCCAGGTCATGGGTAATGATGTAGCCATCAATATCGGGGGAAGTAACGGTCACTTCGAACTTAATGTATTTAAGCCGATGATGATTTACAACTTTTTGGAATCGGCTCGTCTCATAGGAGATGCCTGTGCCTCCTTCAATGAAAACTGCGTCGTGGGTATCGAACCCAATAAGGAACGGATCGAACAGAACCTCAACAACTCCCTCATGCTGGTTACAGCCCTGAACACCCATATTGGATATGAAAAGGCAGCTGAGATTGCCAAGAAGGCGCATAAGGAAGGAAGCACACTGAAAGAGGCTGCACTGGCCCTGAACTACCTCAGCGAAGAGGAGTTCGACGAGTGGGTCGATCCTTCTCGTATGACAGGCTCACTGTGAAAAGTTCCACCACTTTACCTTTAACACATTCACCCGGGATCAGTTTTGGTTCCGGGTGCTGTATTTTAACACGGTGTTAATCATGATTAAAAACATTGTTAAGATGTTCACAAAGTAGTTTCTTTGTACTTCAATTTTTGCCTGACATGATAGAAGAGGGAAATAAACAACTGTTTACTGATTTTCCGGAGATTAGCACCTCCATGTGGGAAGAGAAGATCAAAGCTGATCTTAAAGGAGCCGATTACCAGAAAAAGCTCGTCTGGAAAAACGATGAAGACATTCCTGTGAAGCCCTATTACAGGCAGGAAGATCTGGAGAACCTGGATTACCTGGAGAACCTTAGCTCTTTGAAAAATCCATCCGGGGCACCCAATGGCTGGATCATCTGCCAGAACCTCGGTATAAGTAAAGACATAAATACGTCCAACAAACGGATTAAAACTGCATTGAAAGGAGGGGCGCAGGCCATCCGAATTAACCTGAAAGGTACAGGTACTCCCTCACCAGCCATGCTGGAAAAGCTTCTGAAAGATATTCATTTGGAGGAAACCGAATTGCATTTCAGTGGCTGCCTGGGAGCCGATGCACTCTATGATTCAATGGTAGCACTTGCCCGGTCAAAAGGAGTGGACCCACTGCGCCTACATGGCTCCATGGGTGTCGATCCTCTTGGGAAGATGACCGAATCGGGAATCCCCATAGCTAGTCTTGAAAACATTGGTTGCCTGGCAGAAAAGGTACACAAGAATTCACCCGACCTTAAAGTCATTGAGGTAAAGGGCGCAATGATTCAGAATGCCGGAGCCACCCTGGTAGAAGAGCTGGCCTTTTCCTTGGCCATGGCCAGTGATTATATGAGCATACTTACATCCAAAGGAATAGACCCGGTCACGACCCAGAACACTATTCAACTGCTGCTCTCATCAGGCTCCAACTATTTCATGGAGATAGCCAAGTTAAGGGCTGCCCGTATCCTGTGGACAAAGATTGCTGAAGCTTTCGGCATAGATCAATCCAGGGCAAGGATCAACATCCATTCCATATCCTCGGAGTGGAACATGACCCTGTACGATCCACATGTAAATATGCTTCGCGGTACAACAGAGGCCATGTCGTCCATTCTGGGCGGGGCTGATCTGGTAAGTGTGCTTCCCTATGACCATCCCTATGAAAAGGGCAGTGAGTTTTCCGACCGCATAGCCCGTAATGTACAGATCATTCTTCGCGAAGAGGTCCATTTCGACCAGGTGGCAGATCCGGCTTCCGGTTCATACTATATTGAAAGTCTCACCGACTCTCTGGCAGAAAAGGCATGGAATCTGTTCTGCGAAGTGGAGAGCAAAGGAGGCTATAAAAAGGCCTTCGAAGCCGGCTGGATCCAGGAGAAGGTGCTGTTTTCACGCAGCAAAAAAGTCCAGCGCTCCTCTTCAGGACGGGGACGTATCCTGGGGACAAATTCATTTCCCAATTTCAATGAAATGATTCTCGATCAGCTGGAAACAAATCCCGCTTCTAAAAATACAGATGAATCACCAGCTGCACTGGTTCCTCTCAGGCCCTTTCGGCTTTCCTCACTTTTTGAAGAAATCCGTCTCCAGACAGAACGGAGCAAAAAAAGACCCCGGGTGCTCCTGTTCAAACATGGACATCCAAGCTGGATGACCGCAAGAGCAGCTTTTGCAGGGAACTTTTTTGCCTGCGCAGGCTATGATATTGTGGATCACCTCCCCTTCAAGACTGTGGATGAAGGAGTTGTTTACAGCAAAAGTGAAAATTTTGACATAGTGGTACTCTGCAGTTCAGATGATGCATACGGCGAAATCGCACCAGTGGTCCACAAGGCACTCATGGGAAAATCCATTGTGGTTGTGGCCGGAGATCCTGCCGAATCTATGGAGGAACTAAGAAAAGCAGGTATCGAGCACTTTATTCATATGAAAAGCAAGCTGTTTGAAACCCTCACCACCTTCAACAAGCTACTACTTTAAATTTTCGACTTTACAGACCTAAGATATTATGAGACCCGATTTCAGTAAAATCAACTTCCGCGATATAAAAGCCGAAGCTCAGAAGCAGGCCACTGACGAGATCTGGGAAACCCCGGAACATATCTCCATCAAAGGATCCTACAGCAAGGAGGACCTGGAGCAAATGGAACACCTGCACTATGCTGCCGGTTTACCACCCTTCCTGAGAGGGCCTTATTCAGCCATGTTTGCTATGCGGCCCTGGACCATCAGGCAGTACGCTGGATTCTCCACAGCGGAAGAATCTAATGCCTTCTACCGCCGCAACCTTGCAGCCGGACAAAAAGGCTTATCCGTAGCCTTTGACCTGGCCACCCACCGGGGGTATGATTCGGACCACGAGCGGGTGGAAGGAGATGTGGGGAAAGCCGGCGTGGCCATCGATTCCATCCTGGATATGAAGGTGCTGTTCGATCAAATTCCTCTGAATAAAATGTCCGTCTCCATGACCATGAACGGGGCAGTACTTCCGGTTATGGCTTTCTATGTTGTAGCCGGATTAGAACAGGGAGTCTCGCTTGAGGAATTGACCGGAACCATTCAGAACGATATCCTGAAGGAGTTTATGGTTCGAAACACCTACATCTATCCTCCTGATATGTCCATGAAGATCATCGCTGATATTTTTGAATATACTTCGATGAAAATGCCCAAATTCAACAGCATCAGTATCTCCGGATACCATATGCAGGAGGCAGGAGCCACTGCCGATATTGAATTGGCATATACCCTGGCAGACGGACTGGAATACTTACGGACCGGGGTGCAGGCAGGAATCGACATTGATGCCTTTGCTCCCCGGCTCTCCTTTTTCTGGGCCATTGGGATGAACCATTTTATGGAGATTGCCAAGATGAGGGCTGCGCGGATGCTCTGGGCCAAACTGGTGAAACAATTCAATCCCAAAGATTCCAAATCCATGGCTCTGCGAACCCATTCCCAGACCTCCGGATGGAGCCTGACCGAGCAGGATCCTTTTAATAACGTGGCCAGGACATCCATTGAGGCTATGGCCTCTGTGCTTGGACACACCCAATCGCTTCATACCAATGCCATGGATGAAGCCATTGCCCTTCCCACCGATTTTTCTGCAAGAATAGCCAGGAATACACAGCTACACCTGCAGGAAGAAACAGAAATCTGTCGCTCGCTTGATCCCTGGGCCGGGTCTCACTATGTGGAAAGCCTGACCCATGAAATAGCTCATAGAGCCTGGGAACATATCGAAGAAATCGAAGAGCTTGGCGGCATGGCCGCAGCCATAGAAACCGGAATTCCAAAGATGCGTATCGAGGAAGCTGCAGCCAGAAAACAGGCCCGAATCGATAGCGGAAAAGATATTATCGTTGGTGTGAATCAATATCGCCTCGAAAAGGAAGACCCCATCGATATCCTGGAGGTGGATAATTCCGCAGTTCGTCTGGCTCAACTTGAGCGACTTGCCAAACTAAAAAGGGAGCGGGATAATCAAAAGGTAGAAGCATCGCTTAAGGCTATAACTGATTGTGCTAATACTGGTATAGGTAATTTACTTGAACTTTCTGTTGAAGCTGCAAAACACAGGGCAAGCCTGGGGGAGATCTCCTCAGCCATAGAGAAAGTATCGGGTAGATACAAAGCAGTTATCCGCTCCATATCGGGTGTTTATTCTTCTGAATCGGGAGAGGACAAAGCCTTCGGAGAAGCGCGCACCCTGGCTAAGGAATTTGCCGCCAAAGTAGGCCGCCAGCCCCGTATCATGATTGCCAAAATGGGCCAGGACGGACACGACCGTGGAGCCAAAGTAGTCTCCACTGGTTATGCAGACATAGGCTTTGATGTGGATATCGGACCTTTATTTCAGACCCCGGCCGAAGCGGCCAAACAGGCCGTTGAGAATGACGTACATGTTTTGGGCGTCTCCTCCCTGGCAGCCGGACATAAAACTTTGATTCCACAGGTCATTGGAGAATTAAAGAAACTTGGAAGAGAAGATATCATGGTTATTGCCGGAGGCGTGATTCCTGCCCAGGACTATGATTTCCTCTACAAAGCAGGGGTTATTGCCATCTTTGGTCCTGGAACAAAAGTATCAGAAGCCGGGAAAGAAATTCTTAAAGTATTACTGGAGACCTATTTATAGATAACACTGTCTTTAAGGGTGTCATGGAATAGTATCAACTGAGTTCGCGGATCCAGTATCTTAAGAAACTCACGTCTTTCTCTGCGTTGTAATTCGGGTTCCAGGTCATAGCCGCACCAGATCGCCGGGTCCAGGAAGATCTCCATGGGTATCAGGTCCGACATAAAGCAGATCTTCTCCTTTTCAGTCTGGATCATCGCCACTACCATCCCCCTGGTATGCCCATTGAAAACCCTAAATGTGACCCCGTCTATATCCCATTCCTCCAACCAGTGTATACGATCCAGATATTTAAGTAAGCCTGTACAGAATGAATCAGCTTCAAAGGGATCCGGATCCATGGCATACTTGTAATGCTCCCTCAAAACATGATAGCGTGCATTGGGAAAACGCATCACGATATTCCCCGGAACCCTTTTGAATGCACCGCTGGCGTGATCAAAGTGAAGATGGGTAAAAACCACATCTGTAATTTGCTCTGGAAAAAAACCAGCACCCAACAAGGTTTCCTCCAATGGAACAGGAATCACCAGTCCGTATTCCTGCCGTAACTTCATCGGTAAAAAATCTGCCGTTCCCGGATCAATTAATATTACTCGACCATCCCTTACTATCAATAAAGCATTCATCGCAAGCTTTATATACCCCTTCAAATCAACCTTATATTTAATAGCTATCCCATCCCTGTCCAGGGGCTTGATCATCTCCTCCGCTTCTACCTTTAAAAAGCCACATGGTATACTATGTATCCTCATAACTCATAAAAGTAAGAAACCATCAGTCTCTCACAATAATAGCCAAATTAAAATTTTACACTTTTTTCTTGCTAAAGAAGAAATTTGATTCTATTTTTGCACTCCGATAAAATAATTATCGGTGTTCTTAACAATACGGTCCGTTCGTCTAGGGGTTAGGACGCCAGGTTTTCATCCTGGTAACAGGGGTTCGATTCCCCTACGGACTGCATACAAATAAAGGAGAGTCATTGCGGCTCTCCTTTTTTGTTTTGTACATATCTTAAACGGAATCGAACCTTCAGCCCTGCAAGCTGGCTCCTCCCTAAATTGGTCCACCGGACCAATATATTTCCGCACCGGGCAAAGAACCCTATATGCAGATCATGCTGGTTACAGAGCGTCAGACCTCCGTAGGACTTCCTGCGGATACCGCCCAGGAGGTAAATGGGATTAGTTTATACCAGGGTATTTCCTGGCAAATAGTAGGGATTTCCCACAGTATATTTAGGAATCTTCCCTAACCATGGCAAGGCAGCCCAGCATACCTTTGCAGTAAATCAATACTTCAAGGTAAAAATGCAACTGAAACAGAATAATACCAATCCTCTGATAAGTCAGGACATCCTGGTTATTGCCGACTGCATTAATGGAGCTGAGAAAGCTGCATCATTCGCATCTAGGAACCTGCACCTTCATGACTCAGAAATAATGCTGCTGCAAACTTATCAGAAGCGAACATTTGGACAGAGTATGCTTCGAAATATCACACCCTTATTGGTGAACATCGCCCGGCGGGAACTTTCTGAACTGAAAAATCAGATAGTCAAAAACACTGGCATTTGCCCAAAAAGCATTTCGAAAGTAGTAATGGAGGGTGAGTTGCTTTCAGTGCTGAAGCAAAGGTTTGGGAATAAGACAGGTACTCCAGTTGTCCTTGGATTTGATCAGGGAATGCCCAAACCAAGTACTTACTGCAAGAAACTGATAGTCTCCGTATTAAAATCAGGAATAAGACCATTTTATATCGTTGGCAATAGTATAACCCTGATTAGTAAAGATAAAGTTACCTATTTCTCCGGAGAAAAGAATTTTCAAGATGGTACATACTACCAGTTTTTAAGTAGGCTTTTTATCGGACTTGGTTTAGAACAATCAATTATGGTTACCAATGCGGACTCTCTTTTGAAACCAGAAAAGAACCAAGTTGACTACCTGGTTTCAAATAGTTGGAAATTGAAGGATGAATATCCCCTGGCTGAGAAATTGTTCAGAAGCCTGAATGAAGGAAGGGGTGATGTTGCCATACAAACAGTTAAGATATCCTAGCATGAAATCTTTGTCTCAAATAGGGCGAATACTTGTACCGGTACCGTTAAACCGGAATATGATTGCACCAATTAATCAAGCCATCTATTTCCATGAGAAATACGGGTCAGATATAGTCCTGCTCCACGTAGAAAGTGAGTTGCCATTTCTTCAAAAATGGTTTCCATCGCGAATAAAAAAACACCGGAAGAAGGCTTTGAAGAAATTTCGTCGCCAGGTGAAGCATTTTTTTCCTGAACACCCACTTTTGAAGCAGTTTGAATATGAGCTTGTAATTGGTAAACTTATCCCCTCGATTCTTAAGGTGTCAGCCAGAAGGGAATCCGATTTGCTTATTATAAAAAAGTCAAGGAGATCACATGGTAAAGCAAGTATTTTCAGGAAGGAGAATGCTGATAAGCTAATTTCCGATTCCAAATGTCCGGTTATGACCATGTTTAAAGACCCTGAAATTAAAGGGATTAACCGTATTCTGCTTCCGGTTGATGTCACGAAAAATTCAGATAAAAAGGTAGCATGGGCAATATCACTCGCAAAGAAATTTGGTGCAAGTATCCATGTTGTTTCCGTTCAGCACCTGGGAATTAAGAGAGTACATAGTCTTTCACACAAGAAAGGAAGAAGGATTGCACGGGTAATTCGAGAGCATGGGATTAATGTGGATCTGGTACTATTAAAAGCGGAACAAAGAACAGCAGATGAAATTGTACTTGACTACGCAGAAAAACTCAAGCCTGACCTATTGGTGATCATGACACATCAGGAGACGATCCTCTTTGATAATTATCTTGGAGCTTTTGCCAGGGAGATAGTCCACCAATCCAACGTTCCGGTCATCAGTGTTGTCCCCCAGAAGGAAAGCCTTATCCTTAACTTTCTTGAATCTATGGAGACGCGGGAGCCGGTTCTTCAGTAGCGTACTAATACCAAAACGTAATGTATGATGGATAAGATAAAAGAGCTATCCCAAAAAATTCGACTTCGTAGCAAAACTATAAACAATAAGGAAAGTGACGACATTAAATAATAAACGAACAGGAAAGCTGATATCCATTCAAGACTCGCTGGTGAAGGCGCATTTTCTTGGACATGTGATAATGGGGGAGACTGCCGAGATTTTTGTGGATGGCAAATTACTGCAAGCGGAAGTACTGCAAATATTCCCTGATCCGACAAATTCAGATGCCGGGATCGTGGAAATGCAGGTGTTTGAGGATTTAACAGGGGCCAGGATAGGAGACCCGGTTGAGTTTCACGGAGAACCCCTTTCTGTACTTTTGGGTCCAGGACTTTTAACCAGCATTTGGGATGGTTTGCAAAATCCATTGTACAAACTGGGAGAACAGGATGCGTACCTGAAGCCCGGGATGCATGCCCCGGCTCTGGATGAAGAGAAACTCTGGGATTTTACCCCGGACGTACAGGTGGGCGATGAAGTCCGCGGTGGTGATGCCATTGGTTATGTCATAGAAGGCAGGTTTGATCATAAAATTCTTGTGCCTTTCAACCTGGGCAAATGCAGAGTGGAGAGTATCATTCAAAAGAGCAGGGTGAATATTACCGGGCAAGTTGCTGTAGTTATTGACGCACACAACAAAACCCATGAGTTGAAGCTTGTGTTCCTCCAGCCTGTGAAATCTCCCATACCTTTTAAGGAAAGGACGATCCCGAACAAGGCTATCTCTACTGGTGTACGGGTAATCGATTTGCTGGCTCCGGTGGGATATGGAGGGACTATTGGAAATCCCGGTCCTTTCGGGGCAGGGAAAACAGTAATGCAGCACACCTTATGTAAGCATGCCCTTGCTGACATTATTATCATGGCAGCCTGTGGTGAGCGTGCAGGTGAGGCTGTGGAAGTTTTTAAAGATTTTGCCAAGCTCAAGGATCCTTCCACCGGTGAAAACCTGATGAACAGGATGTGTATTTTCGGAAATACCAGTTCCATGCCAGTAGCAGCCCGTGAAGCCAGTGTATATATTGCGCTTACCGTTGGGGAATACTACCGTTACCAGGGATACAACGTAATTCTTCTGGCGGATTCAACTTCCCGTTGGGCACAGGCTCTTCGTGAACGAAGCGGACGGCAGGGTGATATTCCCGGACCTGAGGCTTTCCCGATGGATATACCTGACCAAATCAAGGGCATGTACCAGCGTGCTGGTGTTGACAGCGGAACCGGTGGCTCGTTGAGCTTTATCGGAACTGTTTCTCCGGCAGGAGGAAACTTTCAGGAGCCGGTCACACAAGCCACCATGGACGCAACTGGCGGTTTCTGGGGTTTGTCACAAGATCGCGCCGATGCAAAAAAATATCCTGCTATCGACCCACTGGCTTATACCGGCTCGGTATATGACGGTTTCATTTCATGGAAGGACCGCAGGAAGATTTTAGGCACCCTGGAGGAAGCAAATGGCATAGACCAGACCATCTCTACCATTGGATTGAAAAAAGTACCGGTGGATAAATACGTGCTTTATCAAAAAGGACAAACCATTGATTTCTGCATTTTGCAACAGGATGCCTTCCACGAAATGGATGCCTGCACACGGCCCGATCGACTGGCCATTCTAAACGAAGCCGTACAGAAACTTATCGATACTCCCATCAACTTTTCCTCCAATGGCATGGAGGATGAAGAATTGAAAGAGCTGATAAAAACAAGATTCGATGAACTGCGCCAGTGGTGGAAAGATTGGAACAGCAGTGCCGGGAATGAAGAGCAGATTGCAACTCTGGGTAAGAAGATCGAACAATTTATTTCACAAGAAGAATATGCACTATGATAAGGAAAGAAATAAACAGGATAAGTGAAGTTGGGAAGGCCCTGATTTCGGTTGAAGGTAATCCTGGCGTTGGTCTGAACCATGTGGTTGAGTTGCTGGATGCGCAGAGTTCGCAAAGCCTGTCCTTTGCCAAGGCCATAAATATTGGTGAAGACTCTACCCGCTTGCAGGTATTTAACGGCACACAGGGATTAAGTACAAAAACCAAGATACGAATGCACGAAATCCCCTTAACTGCAGGGTTTTCACATAATATGCTTGGCAGGAGTTTTGACGGGGTTGGCGAGGTTTCTGACGAAGGTCCTCAGGTGATTTTCGAAAAACAGCTTTCTACACGTCTGGACACCCTGAATCCGACTGTCCGCTTGGTTCCCAAGCAAGTTCTGTGGACCGGTATACCGATGATTGATGTGTTCAATACCCTGGTGAAATCTCAGAAGATCCCCATTTTTGCCAGCCCCACCGAACCTTATAACCGCTTGTTATCCCAAATTGCTCAGGGAGCACAGGCTGATGTGATCATATTTGCAGGTATCGGGCTAAAGTTCGATGAATACCATTATTTTAAAAAGCAGCTATCACAATCCGGAAATATCGGAAAAACCATCATGTTCTCCCACCTGGCAGGTGAATCTCAAATCAAAGGATTGATGCTCCCGGATGTGGCGCTCAGTGTGGCCCGCGAATTTGCCGATGAGGGTAAGGATGTGCTGGTGCTACTGACCGATATGACTAACTGGTCAAACATTTTGCGCAATGTGGCCAACTATCAGGACATGATTCCCTCCCTGCAGGGTTACCCGGGATCATTATATTCAGAATTGGCCAGAAGATATGAAGTGGCAGCCGATATTGATGGTGCCGGTTCTGTAACGATTATCGGTGCTACGACACTTGAGTCACTGGAGGATCCCGTACCGGACAACACAGGTTATATTACAGAAGGTCAGTTTTTCCTGGAGAATGGGAAATTGAAACTCGCTCGCTCGCTTTCACGCCTGAAACAGCAAGTAAACGGGAATACCCGGAACGATCACCGTGCTATCATGACTGCAATGGCTTCGTTGCTTGCCGATGCGGAAAAAGCCCATGAAGCCGCTGAGGTTGGGGCTGCCAATGATGCTTTCTCGCAGAAATTACTTCGCTACAGAAGCGATTTCATTGATAAGGTGGAAGAACCTTTTGGAGACTCCATAGACCTGGAAAGTGCCCTGGACATGTGCTGGGATATTTTGCGGAAGCATTTCGAAGCTACAGAAACAGGTTTGAGCAAGAAATTAATTGAACAGTACTGGAATAAATAAGTACGCATCAAAAAGAAAATGAAATGAACAATAATAAAGAAAATCTGGAAGGACTTGTTTCGAAATTGAAGGAACATGGAATAAGTGCCGGTAAGAAAGAGGAACACCGCATCATAGAATCTGCGAAGGGAGAAGCGAAATCGATTATTTCCAGAGCAGAGAAGCAAAGCAGGGAAATTGTTGAAGAAGCTAGAAAGAAAGCTGCACAGATTGAAGAAAATGCTCAGACAACTATTGCCCAGGCTTCACGGGATATGCTTGTAGCTACACGGGTGGCAGTTCTTCAATATCTGAAATCGGTGTTTGGAGAACAATGTGAAAGCTTATTCAAGCAGGAGCAATACTTTAAAGAATTGCTGATGGCAGCAGTGGATGCAATCCTGGGAGATAAAAAGGTGAGCGTACCGGACAATGTTCTTAAGGAGATGGAGGCTTTTCTCCTGAAACAGGCACTCTCAGAGCAGGTTGTGTTGAAACCACTTGGTGAAAATAATGCGAAGATTGTTGTCGAATCCACCGATAATGGAGCTGTTCAGTTTGTGCTGAGCTCCCAGGATATTGAAGATGGACTTTTCTCCATGCTTAACAAAGATCTGGTGGAGCGCATCACCAAAGGACAGAGGAACTAGTCATGCTAAACGAGGTATATCTCATGTGCAGCTTGCCGTCTTTAAGTTTTGGGCAATCCCCGCCCATTAAGCTAGAAGAGTTTACGAGCATTGCCAAAAGCCAATTGTCAGCGAAAAGCTATAAAATGCTGGAACATGTAAGTATTCAATATATGGAGAATAACAGCAAAAAGGGCAAGCTTAAAAGTGTGACGGCCCTGCTGGATGATTTGCAGCAGGACCTTTCGGATATCAGAAAGGCCAGGGCCCAAAACCGACAGCCACGCCCTGCACAGTTGCCCGGATCAGTGCTTGAGACAAATCCTTTGGATCGTGAGAAACAAATTATGCAATGGCAGTGGGAGAAATTGGATGCTATTGAGTCGGGCAAAACGTTCACGTTTAACGAAGTTATCGTGTACAAGCTTAAGCTTCAGTTATTATGGAGGCTGCACTCTTTTAACGCTGAGCGGGGGGCACAAGTGTTGGCATCTGTTGTACATCCAGCAGAAAGGAAGGAAGACTGATGACAAGTATGAAAATCAAATACACAAAAACAGAGCGCGCCCGTCAGAAGAAAATACTGAAGGTCTCAGAAAGGATGTTGCCTTTGTTTGAAGCCATGGAGAAATCCTTAATGTCCACCATTCTCACCATATCTGAAAGGATTGATCAGATACGCGCAGCAATTGAGAAGAACCAGAAGGCTGCGGAGCCCTGGATTGCCGTTATGGGGGATGCATGGGTCGATGTGGCCCAATTCATATCGGTGAATGAAACCATTACCAGACCGGTTGACGTCGCTGGAATCCGGGTACAGCAATTCGAGCGAGTCGATTTTATGGAAATGCCCGTAGGTGAAGACACCCCTTTATGGGTAGATGATGCCATTTTGCTGATGAGGGAGCAACTGCAATTGATGGCCGAAATTCGATGTCTTGAAGAACAGATTATTTTGCTGGAAGAGGAGTTGCTTGAGGTACGTGCGCGGGTAAAACTTTTTGAGAACCGCCGCATTCCTAATGCTAAAACAGCTATCCGAAAAATCGGTCAGAAATTACAGGACGACGAGCGCTTAACAATTGCAACAGCGAAGGTTGTAAAAACAGGTGCTAAAAGGAGATAAAGGAATGATTACAAAAATGAAAAAGGTCATGCTCCTGACACCAGATACCGCTCAGGATGTGGATATCGACCTTACCAGCTTAGGGCAGCTTGGAGTCGTGCATATTACACCATTTCAGCCTGCACAGGACGAGTCAATCGAACGCGTTGTGGCCCGCATAAAACAATTGCAGACTGCAATTGCTGCCCTCGACCGCATCAGGGACGAGGCCGGATCTGACTCTGATTCTCTTGTATATATAGATTTCACAGACCTGGAAAGGGGAGACATTGCTATAATGGAGGAGATCTTACATGCTGAGAACAGACGCATTGAGCTTGAGAATCTATTGGAGGAGCAGAATAGAGCAAGGGACTGGTACAGCAGATGGGGAAAGATAAGGGAAAAAGACCTGGAAGAACTCAGCGAGGCAGGTGTATCGATAAAACTCTATATGCTGGACAGGCGGGAATTGAAAGGAATTTCCGGTCGTGGCGATATTCAGCATATCGGGATGATTGATGATAAGTACCAAGCAGTTTTGTTTTCCGATACACCTGACAAGCGCCTGGAATTCGAAGATATCGCAATTCCCCCATACGCATTTGATGATCTGGAAGATAAGATAAGAAGTACCAGAGAGCAACTTAATGGCATAGTGGATACACTGAAACAGTTGCATTCAAAAAAGCACATTTTGCAGGATGCCCTTGAGGAAAGAACCCGGCGCTTTGATGTGCGGAATATTCAATATAGCGGCTTAGTTATTGAAAACCAGATCCGCTGTTGGAAAGGATTTATGCCGGAGCATGTCGTGGATGCATTTGTTGAAATGGCAGACGAAAACAGATGGGGATACATTATTGAAGATCCATCAAAAGAGGATGCTGATGAGGTCCCAACCCTGATTCGTTCGCCAAGGTGGGCTGAACGCATTGGTCCAGTGATGAATTTCATGGGACTTATTCCGGGCTATAAGGAAATTGATGTGTCAAAAATATTTATGCTATTTTTTACATTCTTCGCCGGTATCCTGGTGGGTGATGCAGGTTATGGCCTGATATTTTTGCTGATAACTCTATTGATGCATCGCAGGCAAAGATTTATTAAGAAAGTCGAATTTGAGCTTTTCTACACCCTGTCAGCCTCAATTCTGGTATGGGGCATACTGACAGGCACTTATTTCGGATCCGAGGTAATTGCAGAAATTCCCCTCTTAAGGAGGCTCAGAATCAATAAACTGGCAAGTTTTGGGGGGGACAGCCTTGTGGTTCAGAAAGTGATGTTCCTTATCGGGGCTGTTCACCTGAGCATCGGCCGCTTACAACTTGCCTGGAAGTACAGCAACAGTGTAAAAGCTATTGCCCAGTTGGGCTGGGTAGCCATTATCTGGGGATTGAACCTGATAGTTAATCAGATGGTACTGGGTATTTCTGCCCCGGGAATAATGATCTGGCTGTTTATTGGCGGAGCCCTGCTGATTGCTTTGTTTTCCAACCCCGATAAAAGCTTTTTTATGGGAATTCTTTCCTCTCTGGGCAGTTTACCCTTAAGCATAATCAACGGATTTTCGGATATCATTTCTTACATCAGGCTTTATGCAGTCGGATTATCTACTGTGTTAATGGCGGCAAGCTTTAACCAGATGGCCATTGGAGATGGTATAACAACCATAGCCTCAGGGATAGGAGCAGTAATCGTACTAATTCTGGGTCACAGTCTGAATATGATCCTTGCCGGAATGGCAGTGATTGTTCACGGTGTTCGTTTGAATATGCTTGAATATGCCGGACACACCGATGTCGAATTCTCGGGAACGGATTATGATCCATTTAAATTGAAACAAAAAAAACAATAAAACACGTAAAATTATGATCTCAGCAACAGTAGTAACAGGTTTTGGCGGGCATGCCATTTCTTTAGGGATAGCAGGAGTTGGTTCTGCTTTAGGGACAGGAATTGCAGCCATGGGTGCCATGGGGCTCTGGAAACAATCTTTAAAGGAAAAAAAGAAACTTCCCTCTCTGGCTCTTGTAATGGTTGGAATGCCGCTGAGCCAGGTAATTTATGCCATGATTTTCATGAATGCCATGATTGGAGCAAATCTCAATCCAGACAGTTACTTTAACCAGATGATCTGGTCTTTTTTCATTGGAATTGCAGTGGCCGCCTCGGCCATAATCCAGGGAAAGGTAGGTGCTTCAGCATGTTCAAATCTGGCTGTTGACGACAAGCAGGGAGCCGGTATGTATATTGCAGCTATGGGCATTATTGAAACCGTAGCTTTGCTGGCCATGGTATTTGGCATGGGAGGTATCCCGGGGGTTTAGTAAGGTGCAACTTTGGATGCCAGAACCAAATATATATTCATTTCTAAGAACAGGAGTTCCTGAAAAGATTGGTATTTTTACATTCCAGTGTCTCTTAATAAAGGACCATCGTGAAAATGAGGAAAAATATCAAACTTAGAAGTGCTGTTGTAATCATCCTGGCATTCTTCCTTGTCTTTATTACCTCTGCTGTTTTTGTGCTATTCAAAACCAGTGTTAAGCACGACTCTGAACACATTCGCATCGTTGGTCTTACGGGAGATGTGGAAAAAGAAATTCTACGGTCGAGAATATGGGTGGATGAGATCATGTTGAATTCAGACGACAGGCTTCTTGAGAATCTTCATGAAAGTATTTACCTGTTAAGAGGACTGTTGTATGAGTTAAGTGACTTTCTTGCTAATGAATATGCAAGATTCAGTAACAGCAATTTTCAAGGTTTTAGAGATGAATATGATCGGATTCTGAAAGCATTCTCTGTCCTTGAAACACATATTGCCGATGACTCTGACGCTTCTTTGATCGCTGCAGATACAATACTTATTCCGCTTTTTGATGATTTCAGTACCAGCTACAGGAAATTCAGTGCTATTCTTCCGGATTATCTAATACTTGATGAGCAGCAATACCGGAATGAAATGTTGGGTATAGGGATTTTTAACATATTAATTATTATCCTGGCCGGAATCGCGATTCTCAAGCTAACTCATCAGCTTGTACAAGCTGACCGGAATTTGATCAGGAATACAGTGGAAGTGGAGAACAGGGAAAGGGAAAGGATAGCTGCAGATCTTCATGACGGACTGGGAGCTCTTCTTTCGGGATTGATGATACATATACAGGTGTTGCAGAAGAGAATTGAGGACAAAAATGACTTCTCTCTAAGCGCGGACCTGGGTAACCTGCAATCGATGGTCAATAGTGCATTGGATGGCATTGAAGAGATCATCAACAATCTTAGTCCATCTGAATTGCTTCAGCATGGACTGATTGATAGTGTTCAACGACAGGTTATCCGTATCAATCGTATTGCACAAACAACATTCAGGGTTGAATCACAAGATCAACCGCCTGAACTAGGACATCACAAGGAACTGCTCATTTTCAGGATATGTAGTGAGTTGATTAATAATACCCTAAAGCATGCGGAAGCTAAAGATGCAAAGATTAAATTTGTTGTGCATAACAGGATGCTTATAATTGAGTACCAAGATAACGGAAAGGGATTTGAATATTTTCCCGGCTCCTCCAATTTTGGAAAGGACGGACTCAACAATATTATACGCCGAATTGAGGCAATGGAAGGTAAGTACACCTTTGGCAATAGCGCTGATGATGGAATGTATGTTAAGATTTCTATTCCAACAGGAATAACATGAATAAGATAAGGAGCAATTAAATGGATAAGATTAGTATTATGATCGTAGATGATCATAAAATATTCCGGGATGGACTAAAGTTGTTGTTTTCACATTTCTCGTTCATCGATAAGGTACATGAGGCTTCAAATGGCAGAGAATTCCTGGATCATGTTGGAGAGCTTAATCCTGATATTATTCTGATGGACATCAATATGCCACTGATGGGGGGAATAGAGGCTACGGTTGAAGCACTTGATCTTAATCCAGAATTGAAAATAATTGTACTTACGACTTTTCACAATGAAGACTATATAGAGCAAATGATGCTTGCAGGGGTTGAGGGATATATGTTGAAACGTAGCACTCCGGAAGAATTTGAGTCTGCCCTTATGAAAGTGCATGACGGGGGCAATTTTTTTTCAGATGAGATTATTCAGGTAGTTTTAAAAAACCTGAGCATGAAAAAGAGCGAAAGTGTGAGAAAGCAAACCACTTCATCATTTACGGATCGTGAAAAGGAAGTACTGGAATTAACTTGTAAGGGGTACAACAATGAACAGATCGCAGAATTAATCCACATCAGTCCAAAGACTGTTGAGAAATACAAAAGCAGTTTGTTTCAGAAGACCAATACATATAATACCGTCAACCTTATAATTTATGCATTTAAGTATAAATTGGTAGATATCCCTGTGTAAACATGTTTACCAGGGTATATTTGTTTTTGCAATAGCTTGCTTGTGATGATGAAGGAATGCCTGTCCCAAGAATCCGCAGAAATTACTGTACTTTAGAGATATGAAGAATATTGTAAAAAAGTTATTCTTTGTAGATAACTCAAATCACCAGCATACCCTTACCCCAACTTGGGCTTTTTACCCCGATAAATGTTAAAAAATCAAGAAAAACGCACTT
>JAOZQY010000122.1 GCA_029931975.1 Bacteroidales bacterium
ACTAAAAATCCTTCATATTGGTCCAAAAGGTTCATTAGTTGGCTTGAAGAATTGGAATTCCAACAGTGGACAGGTACAGCTTCTTTCAGAATATTGATGGACCAGGTTAAGTCATTAAGAGCACAACTATTGGAAGTAAACAAAAAGGTGCGTGCTTTATCCCAGGAGGACTATTATAAAAAAAGAGTGGAGCTTTTGGGAAGTATTTTTGGGGTAGGCTTAATAACATCGATGACTATTCTTACCGAGATTGATGATATTCACCGGTTTGCCAACTTGGAAAAGCTGAGGTCGTATGTAGGGCTTACACCAACGAGCCATGCAAGCGGGGATAAGGATCTCCATGGAGAGATGATCCACCGGGGAAATAAGTTTTTAAAGTCTGCTATTTTTGAGAGCGCATGGATAGCAGCAAGGCTGGATCCAGTCCTGCATATGGACTACATTAACTTTTGCAAACGAATGAAACCAAATAAAGCAATTGTAAGGATAGCCTGCAAATTGCTTGATCGTGTACATTATGTATTGAAGAATGAGGAGCCGTATAAAAGCGGTATACCCTAGTTCCTTAAGGATCTTTTACAAATGAGGTCCGCTAAAAGTTCTTGCAGCTACATTATAATGTATTCTGCCAGTCAAAGAATGCGGCCTCATAATTTAATTGTTCTGAAACAGGAGTTTGCAGCCTATCAAAAAAAGGTAGTTCTGCTTGTAGAAGACTGATCATTATAAGGACAATTGTGTTGAAATATTGATAACTCTCCGAGTTGCCAACATTTCAACACAACATACACATCATTATTGGAAGATTTGAGCTAAATAATTTGCTTTTTAACGTAGAAGAACTCATATTATACGGCACTATGGCCGCTTAAAAGATTAACGAACTATTGTAATTGGATATAATATTTCCAGTTAACACCTTCACAAGGTAGATACCTTTTGTAAATGAGACAGTTGATATAGCCAGGATATTCTGATCATTGAACTTTTCAAGGCTAAGCAGTTTTCCCTGAATATCATATACCGAAACTCTGATTTCATCCCATGGTTCAGCGTGGTCTACACCTATATTCAACATTTCTCCTGCATTCACCGGGTTGGGATACATCTGGATCTTCCATTTGGCCATCCACGAATTCTGCCCGACCAAAGACTCCTGCAACACGATAATAGCTTGATAAGCTGCATATTCAAGACTGAAATTACCAGACTCCTCCTTGTATCCCGGGGCGCTGACCTGATAGGCATAGGTTCCTGCCAGAGTATCAAGAATGATCATACCACTTGCATCGGAGTACAGGCTATCCTCTCCGATCACCAATAAGGCCCCCAGAAGCGGGTTATTTTCACTATCCCGCAGGCTCAGCTTTACCTGGTAGTAAATGGTGGCAGGATCCTGTAATTCAATGACTCCTTCATTTAAGTCCAGGATATGTGCCTCTATGATATCCTTGTTGGCAAACCACTGGAATTTCTGATCGGGGTACCAATTCAGGTCACCCAGAGGCAATCCTTCCTGGGAAGCTGATAGCAATGTGATAGCGGATCGATATCATACCAGTTGTTGTTATATTTCATCAGGGGCCAGTTCACCTGATCATTCAGAATCCCGTACTCCCGACAGGAATCGGCCGGTGAAGCAATCTCCACTCCCCCGGAATAACTCAAAGGGACATCCTCATCCCATAGCATGGGTAAAAGGTAGGTCAGTTCGATATCATTTTCGGCTGCATACTTTGGAAGCTCCTGAAGCTCGGGTGAGCAGTACATCAGGTTGTACTCCCAGAACATCCTGCGCTCCGAAGGCAGGGTTTCCATAACTCCACCGATCTCCATGGTATCAATGGCCACCTGACAGAGCAGATTGTTACCAAAGTTGAAATCTGGAAAAAACGGGTACCAGCGGGGCAGTTCCGGAAATATACTCTGATCGTGCAGCAGGTTGTTGGTGAAGAAGAAGTTCTGGTCGTTGTACGATTTCTTGATCCACACATCGTGCCACATAATGGTGTTGTGGTTGATCCAGATAAACTGGTTATTGGGCTCCCTGTGAAAGGAGCCACCAATAAAATCCTGCCCGGACGATACCAGGGTATTGTTCTCCACCCAGAGGGTATCCCAGGCCATCCCCCCGGTCCATCCCCCGTCGTTAGGCGTAGCCATACTGCCATTGCGGTATATCTGACTGTTGGTCAGATAAAGGCTTGATCCATTGGCACCTGATGTGGCATTAAACGTTCTCCTTGTTCCGGCCGGATCAAAGACACAGTTATCCACCACCACCCTAACAGGAGCCTTCAGGTTGATGATATCCTGACAAAATGCTCCTTCTTCATCCTTACCGGTCAAAAAGAGATTCTTTAAAGTCAGATTGGTAGTGCAATCAAACATGGCTCTTTGAGGATCGCCCTGTGCAGTTCTTCCCACCTGAATAATGGCCGGCATGCCATCTGTTTCCTCGCCAACAATGGTCAGGGTTTTATCCGATCCCAGAGCCTGCGGAGATACACTAATGATCCCCTCTAACATGTAATGTTCTCCGGCCTGCAGGCGATAGACCACCTCAGCCCCATATTGCTTGATGGCAGTCTGAATTTTACCCGAACCGGGCGCCAGGGTGATGGAGTCCCCGGCAGCATATAGCCTGGTGGCTGAAAGGAAAGCAAGAATAAGTAATAGGGGCAAAACAGGCGAAAGGTTCTGCATATGCTACAAGTTAGATTTGATTTCAATATGTACCGGGCCAAGCAGTCCGGATGTTTGCAGGGGATCATCAGGATTCAGTACGTCCAGAGCCATCCAGCTTTTTCGCTTGTCCTGGTCCAGTGTGGCATCTCCCTTGAGCCGGTTCAGCCAGGTATTGGACACTTCGATCTCAAGGAGATTGCTACCTGCAGTCAGGTATTCGGATACCTCCACCCTCCATGGTGCAGTCCACAATCCACCAACCACCTTCCCATTTACCAGGACCCTGGCGATGGCCTGAACATCACCCAGGTTTAGCCAGATACCCTTTCCCTTCATCGATTCGTCCATTTTCATTTCTGTTTGGTAAACAGCTGTTCCTGAAAAATATCGGATCCGGTCATCCGAACTCTGACTCCAGTCTACCAGTTTCTCAAACCTGGTGGAGAAGGTCTCAGCAAAGGGATCTGTAAAGATTACATCCCACGGCCCGGATATCTCTTTCACTTTTTCAAATACTGGGAAATTGCTTGCACCTCCAGCCTCCTCTTTTTGTTTTGTAAACACCACAAATCCACTTTCCAGAGGTCCGAGCCTGATAGGTACCTTTGTTACCTCTCCCTGTTGAATATATTCAGGCAAGGCACGCGCCGATCCGTCGATGGCGTTCCACCACTGGGGATACATCCCGCTCACCCTGAAATTACCCGTAAAGCTAAACTCCTCCTCCCCCTGGTTGGTCAGAAAATAAATATCCATTCCGGGCAGAGTCCTGTGGATCCACAGGAGTGGAAGATCACCCTGAACAGAAAAATCGGAAGGTATTTCAAGTGTTTCAAAGATTTCCTCCAGCTTACTGTTCTGGAAAACCATCCCTTTTCCAAAATCTCTCCTGTGCTCCTCTTGTCCATCCAACTCTCCCCACAAAGCTTTTGCCAGGGAGGCTACCTGCTGGTCCGAATGCGGATAATCCTTCTTTCCCGGCGCCTTCAATGGAGGACTCCCAAGGATCACCCCCCCCTTTTCCACCAGCTGACTGATTTTTTCCAGCAATTCGGGTCGCATAGTCTTGCTTTCAGGTAATACCAAAATCCTGTAAGACATGCCATCGGGGAGAATAAAACGTCCGTCTTCCACATCCATTCGGTTCATTAGAACATCGTAGTTGATGTAATCAAATGAGTAACCATCAGGCAGTTCAGGATGACGCCCGGCATTGGATTTGGGCGCATCCTCCCCGATGAAATAGCACACATCGGCTTTGTATAGTCCCTGTTGCAACAGGTAGGTACAGCGCCTCTGGTAATCGATCCAGGGCTTCGCCAGATCCCACCAGGTATTGTGGCGGTTGATCTCACTTCCAAACCATGCATCGACACCTGGCTTTTTGTCATTATAGGGCTGATGGATAAAAAGAGTAAGTACCGTATGATTGATCCCTTCCGTATAGGACCAGTCGCCTCGTTTCTTATATGATTGTGGCGATCGCTGAAAACCCAGTCCCGAGGAGGTAAAAGACTCTGCAGATATCACTTTCTTTCCGTATATATGTCCGGTCGATGAAGCAATTTTACACTCCCAGGATCCCAGGGGTCCCTCGTTCCAGAATTCGCCGCCTATGCAGTCTGACTGCCCGCCATAAAGGAGTGATTCACCTGGAAACCCCCAGTGTCCATAGTTCTCCAGCCAGAGTTCCATGCCCGACTCATTTGCAACCTTTTTGAGTCCTCCCACATAATTTATTGCTATCTCATCGGCTACCAACCTTCGCAGATCCCACAAAAAACGGTCCGACTGAGAAACACTGCCCACCACTCTGCCTCTCAATACAGAAAGCCAGGGAAGCGGATCATATCCATAAACCTCCAGGAACCTCTCCTCAAGCCGGTCAGTCCAATTCTGAGAACCCACCTCGTAGCTATCGATAATCACATGCTTCAGTGCAGCCAGGTCATCTTCGCTCATGCCTTCCTTTAGTTTTCCCACATGCTGGTCAAAATGAAAGCGGATGGCTTCCATATTCATTTTATCAATTTCCAGGCCCCTGGCATGAGGAAGCGCGGGATGATTCTCCACGCCAGTGGGTGTCATGCCGATACGCTGGATGACCCATCTCCCCTCGGGAACGTCCCAATCCAGTCTTCCATCCGCCGAGAGTCGGTCACTTAAGTTGATCACTTCTGATTCTAAGGGGATCAAGCCTTCCTTTTCAGGTTCTGGCTGCGATTCCCAGATATATTCAGTTCCACTGTAAACCGGGTCCTGATGCAGCTTGGCCAGCTGTTTCTCCATGTATTGTTCTAGTCTTACCCCGCTGCTTAACTCAATCTCTTTCAATCCTCCAACTTCCGATTCAAGGTAACCCGCTGGTGCAATGAAGTAAGCACTTTCTTTCAGTGTTATTACGAGCCTGAACCTGTCTGAGGAAACTTCCGGAAAGGAAATGGCCAGCTCCGCATAGGGTACCGGTCCCACTGGAAGGTACTCGTTGTGACGATCCAGTTCAAAAGCTCTGACCAGCCTGAATTCGTCCCCAATTTCCGCATACAATTCACAATCGGCCAGAATCTGATGCTCGGCCGGATGAAGGACCAGACTGCGTGCAGTAAAAGGTTCAGCTGTCTCTATCTCTATGGTAATACTGTTATTGGATGTCTGGAGATCCGGAAAGAGTCCTTCTGTCTCCAGCTTCCCATCAGTCAGCACTTGCGGGTTCTGTATGGCAGGCCTGGTCCACACCCTGTGCTCCTTCTCAGAGAGCTTAAGCTCATCTGAAGACACCGGAATTGCCAGGACCGCTACATCCTGAAATAGATCGATTGGGGCTGGAAGAAGGCCATTGAAACGGGCGGGACCCTTTAGCTCCGTTTCCGAACTTACCAGGTAACGCATGGCTTTGTCGGGTGTCACCCAGGGACCACCTGACTGGCTCCATCCCGGACTGTTGAAAATACCAATATCGACTCCGGTTCTATGCCCCTCACGAATGGCCCAGCGCATCAGCTCCCACCACTCTTCGCTTAACATCCTAACCTCACCGGAGGGAATATCCACTTCGCCAATATTTCCGATAAAAACCTCTTTGATTCCTATCTCTGCCATGGACTCCAGATCATCCGTAATGCCCTGCTTGGAAACGTTATCGTTCATCCAGTACCAGTAGGCCCATGGCTTAACTGTCTCAGGAACTTTTTCAAATTCGGCCTGTATATGACTTGCATTAGTCACATCAGAAGACTCACATCCAATAATCAACAAGATTGGGATCGTCAGAAAAAGGCTAGTTAATCGTTTCATAGTTTTTAATTATAAATGTCATTGACTTTAGAGCAAGCTCACTGATCCTTCCGGTGCATTCACAGTCATTTTCATCTTTGCCGGACCTTCACAGAACATCTCCAATTGGATCACATTGTTTTCAGTTGGCAAAGGAAAATTGTAATAGGATAGTCCCAGATTATTCCCGGCTTCACACTCCCAGATCATCTCCCCCTGAAACCAGGCACTGGTTTTACGTACCGGACGCATATCCAGGATAGCATGCGGATCCCTGCCAGAGAGTCTTTTGACCGGAATAGAGATCAGCATGACCTTTCCCGGAACACTGGGAATGGCACCCCCGAAATTCAAGGAACCATCACTTTCAAAGCCAATTTTCTTCCAGGCCAGGGATTCACCCCTGAAATCAAACTCCTGGTCCGGATTAAAAGGATCATTGAAAACAACCGTCCTTGCAACTTCCGCCTCCTCCCCTGTGAGCGGGCCAATGACATAACAGTTATTTACCGGCTGGAAACGTCGCTGAGCCCAAGCAGTCTCCCCGATCAATCTCTGAAGCCTTTTCTGCATGTCCGTTGCAACTTCAACATATTCAGGATCGGAGATCACATTCTGATTTTCTTTGGGATCCTTTTCAAGGTCATAGAGTTCCTGTTCCGGATGATCCTGATAAGTAATCAGTTTATACTTTTCGGAGCGGACCGCCAGCTGTGAAGGAAGGATGGGACGGTAATCCCAGTACTCAAACATAAAATCATTCCGCCAACCGGACACTTTCTCACCCTTTGCTTCCAGCAGCGGTTTCCAGCTTTCCCCGGTCATGTCCGGATGAGCTTGTACACCACAGTAGTCAAGTACTGTAGGAGCCACATCAATATTCAAGACCATGGCGGAGGACGCGATTCCAGACTGGATCACCTCTGGATAGCGGATAATCATGGGGATGTGCATGACTTGCTCGTAAGCATAATGTTTCTCTGTCATTCCATGTTCTCCCAGCGTATAACCCTGGTCGCTGGAATAGATCACAATGGTCTCGTTTGTAATCCCGGCCTCATCAATGGCATCAAGGATGGTCCCAACCGCATCGTCCAGAGCCTGCGAGGAACGGTAATAGGATTTCACATAATTATCCCAGGAACCAAAGTGTGGTATCCCTCCCTGAAAGGTCCTGACCATTATCACATTGGTCTTCATAATTGGGGCACGACCACTTTCATCAAAATCTTCATCAATATTTTCCGGCTCAGGTATCTGAACATCATTCAGGTATTCCTTATAGCGCTCAGGATAACTGAAGGGAAGATGTGGTGACTTTAATCCCACAAACAAACAGAAGGGCTGTGAAAGCTTTGACATTTCACGGATCCTTTCAGAGGCCAAATCAGCCAGAATATCATCCGAAAAACCCTCATACTGTTCTTCCTTCCCGTTCACATGTAAGGTGGAATTAAAAAAACTGCCCAGCCATTCGAAGCCTGCCCAGTAATCGTATCCTTTCTTTTTCTTTTGACCTTCCCCCAGGTGCCATTTGCCTATATGGGCTGAATAGTAGCCCTCATCATGAAGCACAGCCGGGAAGGGAGTCTCATTCATCCTGAATGTATGGTTGTCCCAGATAATTTGAGGAGCTCCACATTGATGACCATACTTCCCGGTAAAAAATTCAGCACGTGAGGGAGAACAGACACCACTGACGGTGAAGGCATTGGTGAAATTGCATCCCTCAGCAGCCAGGCGATCCAGATTCGGAGTCTTCACATAGGGATTCCCGTTAACACTGAGCATATCATGGCGCTGGTCGTCTGCCATGATGAAAATAATATTGGGACGTATAAGCTGATGGTTTGCTTGCTCCCGGCCACATGCCATAAGTAGCAACAATGCAACTAAAGAACTCAGGATAAAAAATCGGTGCTTCATATTAATCTGGTTTTATTAAGGATGGGGCAGGTGATAAGTGGGCCATTGCTCAGGCACTTCTTCCGGCATACCCAATAGTGTTGGAGATTCCAGAGCTTTTGCACCAGAAACCATGAATAGCGCCATAGCAATAATTAGGTTCTACTACCATTTTTGTGGGTAAAGATCTAAACCACCATGAAAAAACAGGAT